>QZLD01000261.1 GCA_004796385.1 Gammaproteobacteria bacterium
GGCAATTGTGACAGTTCATTTTATTTCCAACTTGATCCACCTGCCAATTTACCGGAAAATATAGCGTCTTTTTACAGGGAATAAGCAGTAACACCATGACCGAACCGAAACATACCCCAATGATGCATAGGCGTTAGCACGCTGTTTATTAAGGGATATATTTTATAAAATAAATTTAGCCATACTTTTTACTATACTTATTATCTGAATTTTCATGAAATTTTATTGATTTTTAATATAGTTCATTCTTTTTCTGCATCGAACATATCGCGCTGGCCTTCAACCATCTTGAGGTACTGCTCCCCTTGAATAGTTTTACTCTTAACTCCTGAGTGAATAGTTTCCAAAACAACATCTACTGAATACCCTGAAGTAACAATCTCACCTATTTCATCAACTTTTCTATCAATAAGCAGCACACAAATAATTTCATCTCCATTTTTAAATGACTGTTGCTTCGCTACAACCGCTCTCTTAAAATCTTGATCATTCATAGCAAAACTAATCATCTGGTCTTCATAAAAGCCTTTCCATTTCGCTTTACTATCCGTCAAAACCGGTGCGGCAATCTCAATACGAGCAGAACTATTTTTTAACGGTTTGAGATCCTGAGATCTTAGAATAAAACTATGAAACTTATCTCTAGCAACTAGCTTTTCATTAGACAGAGAATTATTCTCGTTATCTAGTTCAATAAATCCAACCTGAGTCACCTTTTCGTATTTGGATAAGATTTTATAAAAATTTGACTTTCTTGTAGCAACTTTGCAACTTCTCAAAGCCTCAGCAGCTGCTTTTTCAATAGCTTCCGAGGTAACGCCATCCTCAATCTCTTGTTTTAACTTATCGATTTCCAACTTCCGCTCTTCGATAGAAAGGCGCAGATCCTCTTTTTGCAAATCAGATAATTCGTTATCTGTTTGAGGGATTACTGACCAGATCAAAGCAAGAGCGGCCATAAGAAGAGTTATCTGAGGGTTATTATCACCAAGAGCCTTCCATATCTCACGCACTCCACCTTCTTTCAAAGCCTCACAATCCAACTCTAAGTGTATGCCTAGAATTTCTGCAACCTCGGAAGTAACGGCTAGAAATTCCGTTTCACATTTATTTTTAACCAAAGCATTCATCGAATGGCTTGCATCCGACAAATAATAATGAAGCTCAAATTTACTTGCTAATTCCATTATCGTTAATCCCTGTTTTATTTAGTACAGTGTTAAGTCTACTCAAGGCTATTTTGCCCCCCAGAAACTTATAAGCTTTTCGGTCAAAAGCTGCATAGCACACTAAGCCCTTTTACTTTTAACGAAGAGCAAGCATTAAATACCCTTAACACCTGATAAATATTTACTTAACAACCCTGAAGGAGAAGACTTATCGCCTACACCAAATATATTTTTATCACCAACTACAATAAATGAGTTTTTGGCTCTTGATACAGCAACATTCATCATATTACTGCCTCGATCATAAAACTTGCTGCCTGCAGAATCATTTGAAGCATAAACACTAGAAAAGAGTACAACATCACATTCAGCTCCTTGGAATGTATGAACTGTACCAACCTTAATTTTACTTAACCCTACTTTACTTAGCTCTCGCTTAATTGTTTTTGCCTGCATCGCAAACGGCGTGATAATTGCCACTACTTCTTCTATAGGCTTTTGGTTGGTTAATTTATGCTTGCTGTTTAATATCCACTGACATATAAACTTAGCTTCAGTTGCATTTGTTCTGCTTACCCCAACTCTCTGGGACACACTCTCATGGTGGATAAACCCCATTGTTGGCATTGGCATCTTTTCTTCTGATTCACCTCGCATTGGCTCTAAGTGCCCTTGGTAAACCAATTTATTACAGTAATCAATTATTGAATCGAAGCAGCGCCGGTGTTCGGTCAAATATAAACCGCGCTCAAGATCATCAAATTGCTGGCAATATGCTTGCCTATGTGCAACCTTCATCAAGTTCCCTGAACTTGCTAGCATTTCACTATTAAGCCAAAAATTTCGATAATCTAACTGCTCATTAATAAGCTCATGCAAATCAAGATTGGCTATATCTACACCTTTTGAAATACTCCAAACAGGTTCGATTTGATAGATATCTCCTACCAGCACGGCCTTCTTTGCAAGCAAGAAACTTGCTCCAGCAATATGAGGTAAAGCTTGTCCCGCTTCATCAACGATAAGCAAATCTGCCCCATCAACAAACGGTGTACTTTTCCATCCGTCCCCATCCTCACCAGAAACCTCAAAAAAGTTAGGAAGCATATTAAAGGTAGAAACAAAGCATGGAGCTAATTTGGCATACCTACGATATGTATTTAGCCTCTCATCAGGTGTTCTTGGATGCTCAATCGTCACATCCATATCTTTTAACCAACGAGCTTCCCAGTAGTGAGTTGCAAGCTTAAAACAACGGAACCGCAATTTTGTATCAATTTCAGCAATTAATTTAGGGAAATTAAGATAGTCCCCACCTAAATCAACATTAGCTAATTCAAGCAAATGAATAAATTTCTCTTTCTCGCCAGTAAGCTTATTTTCAACAGCTTTAGCGTTTTCTAATTCTCTGCATGTTTGGGCTAATGAAGACCTAATTTCCAACGACTTTCCTTCAATCGTAGAGCGAACTTCTTCATCACTTGTTCCGATTATTTCAATATTGCACTTACGTGCAAGCATTTCATTAGCAAGCATCCAGCGTTTCTTGATCATTGGTAAAAATGAAAATAGTGATTCAAGAAAAGAACGTTGCTGCCACAACTCAAGAAAAAGATCAAAGTGTGATTCGTTTTCTTTTAACAAATCAGCTCTATTCTGTTTCTCGATTGATTTTTGATGAATAAAATTTGCTAATCCAGCCTCAGATCCATAACTAAGATTACAGTCCTTTATAATTTGCTGGTAATTTATAAACCTTTCCTGTAAACCTTCTTGCAAATTTGCGCACTTAATTAACTCTTCATGCAGTACTGAAATAGCTGATTCTATAAGTGATATTTTCTCCCCTCTATTCCACGCATTAAAATACTCTAAAAAAAATTCTATAAGCTCAACTAAAGGAATATCATTCTCTATTGAGCGCATTGTCCCAGCACCCTTCTTTGTTAAAAAAGAATACCCCTCAAATCCTTTAGGGCAGTTATCTCCACGAGCATAAAGTCCGTAAGAATTAATCTCAGGCAACCAACGCCCCGTTAACGCTTCTTCAACATGTGTTTCCTTAATGCGGCAAAAACTATCAAGTATATTGGTAACTGCTTGGTTACTACTTGATGCAGCTACAATAATTGGAGGCTCATTTCCTTTTAATGCTGCATTAACCCAAGCATCTGCAACAACAGAACGAAGCAATGTAGTTTTCCCAGTACCAGGAGGACCATTCACCGCCAACAGATCTCCGGTTTCCATTCTGCTGATATAGTGCAAAGCATTTCTTTGCTTATCCGCCAACGGGAACTCAGCAGTCATTTGCCCTTTATGACTTAAGCAGCCTTCATTGCTATAAGTTAGATCTTGGTATGATACAACTTCTGATTTTTTCATAGAAAAAGCTTTCTTATAAAGCTTATTTAATTCCAGTCCACGAATAATCGCATCATAAATTTTAAGGATGTGAAAGCCTGCCTTTATTGCTGGATCTAATGAGAGCAAACAGATATCTTGTTTAACTTGATAGTCATCTAAAATAGAAAACTCATATATAGATTGGGAAATACTATTTTCATTAGCATCCAATGAGCCATCCAATAAACATGAAATCATTCGGCAACAGTAATGTTTTAACTCTTGCCAGCTTTCAACACTGTACGGATTTTGAGTAATAAACTCATCCAAGACATCAACATGACCAAATGGAATCTGGTCGGTTTGATTAGGAGCAAGCCACTCTCTCGGCACAAATGGAGGGCTTGCACTGGCACTCAAATCTCCTGAGCGACTTAAGCGCGCCTGAACTATCAAAGGAGTTATAATTCGACTTTGCCTGCCAATTGTTTCACCTACTGATACATTAAGTAAGTCTACCCTCGGCATTAAGACAATATTTACCTCTTGCACTTCCTGACTAACTTTCAAAATAGAAAATATAGTGCTCGCAGTATCAATGCCTAATTGGCCATTTTCCCACGCAGAAGAGCTAACAGCAAACGGCTGATCTTTTTCAATCTTGCTAAACTCGTGAGACTTTACTGCCTGCAGCAAAGTTTTTGTATCCGGGGACAAGCGTTCACCATCAAGCACTGAGCACCTGAAGTACTTAGTTAATTTCCTATAGTAATCGGTCAAATCCATCTAGTATTCCTTACATGTAAAACGCCCAGCAAACTTTCGCTCTCAGAATCATTTTTAATATACAACTTAAAAGCAAACACACTCGCCAGTGTACAACTTTTTTCACATGTTAGCCATGCGCCGCGATACTGCGCCCAACTAAACATACTTTAAGGAATGGACATTACATTGAATTACTACGTCATTTTTCCATTGTTTTGTAAAAAAGAGCCGGCTACTTTTTTACATACACATAGGACATCACCTCCTCAGATTTGAATAAACATCTATTATGCAGCCTCAACTTCATGATATTCAGAAAGAGCGACAATAATCTTCTTTAGATTTTTCAAGTTAGCCTCAGCAGTTTTTCTTCCAATCTTCAGTGCCTCCTGTTCACGAAGAGCATCTTTCCTGAGTTCCTCATCAATAGTTTTTAACAATTGATCTTTATGCTTATGAATTAATGACCGATCATCAAAATCCCAAAGCTCACCTCCAGAATAGTGTTCGAGTAAATAGTTAAAATTGCTAACTACATTATGATCAATTGCCAAACCAAGTCTTCCAGCGAAATTAATGCTGTGTTTTTTAGCCACCTTCTTTAGTTTAAAATTTTTAATAATAGACATAACAGTCTCCTATTTCTTTGTTTTAAAATAATCAAAAATCCATATCGAATTCGATTTGGTTTTCGACCTGTTTTTCCAGGGCATATTGCTTTTCACCACTATGCTCTAGAATCTGCTGAATTAATTTCCCCTCATTATCTGTGTAAATCATAACCTCCTCTTTAGCTCTGCTGATTGATACATACAAGGCATTTTGCGAAGAAAGATTCTTGCGAAAGCTTTCCGCATGGTACAGAACTAAATCAGCTGTTTTTCCTTGAGCGGCATGCGCAGTAGACACATAGTCAAAATTCCAGTGCTTGTTGTTTTGTTGAGTTAGATCTATCTCAATAATTTTTTTATTTGTGAACTCGACTTGAGCCGTATCGCTTTCAATATCTATGCTTTTAACCATACCCTTCGAGCCATTGGTTAAACCAAGATCTTTATCATTTAGAGTCCAATAAATTTGATCGCCTATTCTTAGTTCAGATTCATGACTTCTGAAGACTTGAGCCTTCGCTCCCCAAGAGTTTGGATTCCAGATAACTTTTTGCCCCTCTGATGATTTGATATGAATTACATTCTTATTTTTATCGATGCCATCTATCAACCAATAACTGGACTTTTCGATATTTTTACTCTTATAAGCTCTACCAAAACGGATAACATCTCCTGTCTGATAATGAATGACATCCTTCATTTCAGTTTTGGTTAGATCGACTCTATCCAGCCTTGAGGTTTGAACTTTTTCTGATGAGAGCTCATTATTTTTTATTAGCGATTCTCTCAACTGCTCGGTTAGCTGATCTCGACCCTCACGGCTTGGCTCAATGATAAGAGTGTGCTTTCTCTGCTCAGTAGAAAGGCTTTGGTATTTCTCGACTATCTGCTTGAATCTGGAAGCAAAGTCTTTACTATTCTCAACAATAAACCCTCCGCCATTATTGATTTTTTCTAATGCGAGTTTTGCTTCACCTTCAATAGAGTGATACACGGACTCAAGAACATGCTCATTGTCTTGGCGTACTATCTCTTTTAGATCAAACGTCTCGATTCCATTTTCCTGAAGCTGCCTGAAAGCAGCACCTGCCTCGACAGAACCAAGCTGTTTTGTATCTCCAACTAATACAATGCGAGCATTCTCTGCCTTTGCTTTTAACAGCAAACTATTCATATCTTTAGTTGATAGCAGGGAGGCTTCATCTAATAGCCAAAGCTGCTTTTGATTAGATGCCTCACGATTAAGCAGATGACTTGCAACAGTTACAACCTCATCAATTGCCGCACCATCTTTTAGTGACTGACAAGCAGAAGCTGAAGGAGCCATACCGATTACTTTATATCCAAGCCGTTTAAACTCTTTTGCTGTAATTCGCAGAACTGTTGATGTTTTGGCAGTGCCAGCATAGCCCTGCACAGCTAAAAACAGATCTCGTGATAATAAAATACTTTTAGTTACTTCTTTCTGATCTTTTGTCCAGCCAGCAAAACCATTTTTTACGCTTTCTTTTTCTGCATTAGTTATTATTTCTTCTATTTGAATTTCAGAAAATTCAATGCGCGCTTTACCTTGAGAGCTGAGCATCAAGTCGATCATTTGCTCTTCGATCTGAATATTTTTCTGAGTTGTATATGCAGGAGCCTGCGACCATTTTTTGAACTGAGGACAATATTCCTTAACTTTTCTACCTGTTATTAAGCGCCCATCCTGTTCTGCTTGAACTACACACTTTTCAGCCAGATCAGGAACAATGCCGTAGCCAACAGCTTGTAAGTTTATTTCATGAAGAAACTTACGTTTTGAAAATACAGATTCGCGCTCACTGAGTGATCCTATGGTTTTATCAATTATCTGTTGCAGATCATCATACTGATTTGCGAATTCTTTTTGCATTAGCTCTTTATCATTCGACCTTTCAATTGCCGATTGAACAAGTTGATCTACATCAAAGTTGAGTTCTTTTGCTTTATCTCGCCACTGCTGTTGCAAAATTTCAGAATCTATATGAATTTTCTTTTCGCGTGTTTTATGAGAAATTTTTTCTTTGAGATCCGCAGGGGCGGTTTCGCGGGTATAGCCAAGCTTTTCCAGTTCTTGGTCAATCACATCACGGCGCTGGCTGAACGCATCAAGAGCAGCTTGTGGAATACCCTTTATTTTAAAGTTACCGTCTGTAGCTCGCTCCAGTTCATAACCCAGATCTTTAATTAATGAAGACAAAGTTTGCCTGTAAAAAAGTCCTGCTTCTTTTTGTACGGCATAAAAATTCCTACCCTCGATCACTGCTGTCCCATTTAAATGCATAAAAAAGCCTGA
>QZLD01000239.1 GCA_004796385.1 Gammaproteobacteria bacterium
CCGGAAAAATGGTTTGATCGCATGGATACAATGACCGAGGAAAAAGAAGATCTTTCAATGCAGGGACGCTACAATGCCTGGTGGTTTGCTACACATGTTGCACTTGCCAGACCAATTACCGGAGGTGGTTTCAGAGTTTTCACCGACAAACAATACGCAAAATACTATCCTGTAGACTATACCAGAGACGCTCACAGCATCTATTTTGAAGTTCTGGGCGAGCAGGGATTTGTCGGGCTATTCTTTTATCTTATGTTAAATTTTCTTGGCTTTATGACCGGATTTAAGATAAAAAAGTTAATCGGAAAACGTGAAGATATGGCATGGGCCAGAGTACTGTCGTCTATGATTCAGATATCATTAATCAGCTTCGCCTTTGGAGGACTATTTAAAGGAATGGCATACTGGGATCTTCCCTATCATATTATTGCTATACTGGTACTAATGAGGGTACAAATTGAAACCAAACTAAAAGATGAATTAGAGCAAAGGAAAACAACAGGGACTACCCTGACTTCAGGATAATGAGAAAATTTTTACTAAGCATGACACTAAAAGGGGGAACTGCAGGGCGTTTAAGCGTTCTCTCTTTTCATCGCATAGCAGAAAACCGAGACCCATTCTATGAATCTGTAACCACTAAAGAGCTGGAACAACAATTCTGCACATTAAAAAAGTATTTTAATGTGCTGCCTATAAACAAAGCAATACAACAACTACAGGAAGACACCCTGCCCAAGCGCAGCGTAGTAATAACCTTTGATGACGGTTATGCCAATAACTATGATCTTGCACTGCCATTACTAAAAAAACACAACCTTAGCGCCACTTTTTTTATATGCTCCGGAGCTATAGATGGCGGCATAATGTGGAACGATGCCATTATTGAATCAATCCAGAACCACAAAGGATCACAACTAAATTTAAGTTTAGACGAAGGTTTTTCTTCCAGAATTGCACAAAAATGGCCGACAGCAACGATAACTCAGAAAATCCAATTAGCACAAATATTACGGGCAGAGCTAAAATATCTACCACTAACAAAACGCGCTACTCTTATAGAGATATTAAAAGAAAAAACCTCGACCGAATTTTCCTCCAACCTGATGATGGCATCATCCCAGATAAAAGCTCTGGCAGATTCCGGCATGGAAATAGGCGGACATACACTAAATCATCCCATTCTCAATAAAAGCGATGATGCAGAAGCAGAAAATGAAATTTTTCTTGATAAAGAAAAACTCGAAAAAATAATCGGCAAAAAAATAAACTATTTCGCCTACCCAAACGGCAAACCTAAAACTGACTTTTCAGAAAGAGACAAGGTAATTCTAAAAAATGCTGGTTATAAGGCTGCATTTTCAACTGCTGACGGAGTTGCCGTAAACAAATCAGATCTATTTGCCATACCTCGCTTTACACCATGGGATAGCAAAGTAAATCGGTTTATATATCAGATGTTTTGTAACGCCACCAACCCGTCATCCTGACTCTGAAAGTATAATGGCGCCCACATGACAGGTTTATGTCGTGTTGTTTTTAAAGGAATTATTTTAATTTGTAACTCACACACCCGTCTCAGACCAGACGAGCAAAAATCAACCGTAGATCTATTTTGGAGAAACGATGCTAATCAGAAAACTACGCCTTGAACAGGGATGGTCTCAGGAACACCTTGCCGAAATCAGCGGTTTAAGTGTAAGAACTATTCAGCGAGTTGAACGTGGTCAGACAGCAAGCATGGAAACAGTAAAAGCACTGGCATCAGTTTTTCAGATAGAGTACTCAGAAATAAGTGGAGAGTTACAGATGTCTAATGCAAATATTATTGAAGTTGATAACCCCCCTCAACCGAAAGAGAGTAATCCTGAAAATACAAACCGCATATCCATTGAAAAAGATGAAGCAGAAGCACTAAGAAATGTGCGTGATATAAAAGGATTCTATTCACACCTGATAAAATATGTAGTTGTAATAGGAATTCTATTCGTTATAGATATATTAACAGGCAAGGGAATAAACTGGTTCTACTGGCCTGCGCTGGGATGGGGAATTGGCATTGTTTTTCACGGTTTAAGCCTTTTTGAAAAGCTCAGCTTTTTTGGTACTGACTGGGAACGAAAGCAAGTTGAAAAACGCTTAAGAAAAAGACGAAGATAACCTTTTTGCACAGAGGCAGCAAAATGCTGCCTCTTAACTTGAGTGTATTGCCATAAAAACTGAATTAGACATAATGATTTGACTTGGCCTCCTTATGTAATGTAATCCTGTGTGAATTTTTAATACATCCTTATAATAGCCTACGCGATATGAGGAACGCTTCTATTCCCCACTCTACCCGTCTTTATTATCTTTTTTCTTCTCTTCCGGCTTATAGGTTTCATCGTATTTAGGCAACCTGTGCAGAACGTTAATCCTGCTGATATCAACTGCTTTTATAAGCATTGAACCAGAATAAAGATTGTTGCTGAATCTTCTTACAATATTATCTTTATCCAGATAACTTACGTTGCTCAGATAGACAAATCCTCCTGCTTCTTTATCCTTTGAAATTCTTTTAAAAGTATTTTCTGACATAGTGCCAAAATAAAAATAGTCTTTCTCTTTTTTCTCTATCTTTGTTTTGAAATGCACATAAACACTTACCATCTTATCTGATGAGAAATCACTATCATAAGAGTCGGAATCACTGCATGACACCATAAAAAAGAACGATATTGACAATACTAAAGCGATTCCGGTTTTTTTAAGATTGAACATAATATAACTATTCCCTTTAATTATTTTGCAGTATAAAGATCTACTTTGCCCAACCATTCAGGCTTTTCAGATACATTTTCAAGCTGAGCAGATAGATTATCCTCAACAACGAAATCCGACAAAAACAGATCAATGTTTATCTTGTCCTTATCGTAATGCAGATAGAGTTTATTAACAACATTAAAGTCAAGGATATCACACCAAAGCTGCTGTAAATGTTCTATAACTTCATTACGCAGAGGCATAATATTTTCAGGCAGACTAAGATCTTTATCGTTATCTTTTTCATAATCAATATGTATGGTTACATCTTTTATCTTATTAAAGTTATTAAAAAGATCGCAGGTAATGCGATCACCAATATTATGCCCTTCGGAAACGGAGATCTGCGGATCTACTTCAATATGAATATCCAGGAAAATATCGCCTCCCATATTGCGACAACGCAGATTATGCACATCGTTAACATAGCTGTTTTCCGAGATAAACAGCTTTATCTCCTCAACGATCTCTGCCGCTGGAGAAGTATCAACCAATTCAGCAATATTCTTCAGCACAAGATGCAAGCCGATTTTAGCAATAAAGAATGAGACTACAGTAGCAGCAACCTGATCTGCCCAACCAACCCCCATCATAGCGGCGAAAATACCAATCAAGACGACAACAGATGAAAAAGCATCACTGCGATGGTGCCAGGCATTGGCAATAATTATCTCGGAACTGCATTTTTTGCCGACTCTAACTGTATAGTGATAGAGAACCTCCTTGCCCAAAATAGATAATGCAGCCACCAGAAGCGCCGGCCATGCAGGAATTATATTTTCAGCACTACTGAAAAAACGGAGAATACTGTCGTATATAATCGCTCCGGCAACTGTCAGCAGCAGCGAACCGAGAATAATTGTTCCCAACGTTTCAAAACGCTGATGCCCATAAGGATGTTTGCTATCCGGTTTCTGAGAGGATATACGCGAAACCACTACCACAAGAACATCGCCGGCAAGGTCAGATAGCGAGTGAATACCATCTATCAATAGTGCATGGGAGTGTGATACCATCCCGACAATCACTTTTGCTATAGACAGTATGACATTAATTATAGCTCCGGCTATGGTTACTCTTATTTTTGCAGATGTATGTTTATCAGTGATGTCTTGGCTCATACTGCTAAATCTTTAGTTGAAATTGATCTTTTAGATAGTTCTCAGAAATACTCTGGATAATATAAATCGAACAGAATAACAATGGTAGTTTAAATTCATGGAATCTAATAAAGACGCAAATCACTTTGAAACCTTTTCGTTTATTAAATCGACAAAGATAGACTCAATCAATATCGAATTACAGGAGTTCAGACACAAATCTACAGGAGCTCTCCACTACCATCTTGCCTGCGACAATGATGAAAATGTATTTATGGTCGCCTTCAGAACTGTACCGGAAGATTCAACCGGCGTAGCCCATATTCTGGAACACACTGCACTCTGTGGTAGCGAAAAATACCCTCTGCGCGATCCTTTTTTTCTTATGATAAGAAGATCGCTAAATACCTTTATGAATGCCATGACCAGCAGTGACTGGACTGCCTATCCGTTTGCCAGCAAGAACCGCAAGGATTTTGATAACCTTCTGCAGGTTTATATGGATGCAGCCTTTTTCAGTAACCTGGGTGAACTGGATTTCATGCAGGAAGGCTGGCGTTACGAATTCAGTGAAATGGAAAATCGTGATAGTGATCTGGTTTTTAAAGGTGTGGTCTATAACGAAATGAAAGGGGCAATGAGTTCACCTGTAAGTATTGCCTGGCAAACTATAAACAAGCATGTCTACCCAAATACCACCTATCACTATAACAGTGGTGGTGAACCAACGGATATACCAAACCTCTCTTATGCCGACCTGAAACAGTTCTATGAGGAACATTACCACCCCAGTAACGCTATTTTTATGACATATGGAGATATCACTGCTCTTGAACACCAACAAAGATTTGAGGAACTGGCGCTAAATCGTTTTGAAAAATCAGAAAAAATTATAAATGTGAAAGACCAACCAAAATTCTCCAAACCATTACAGGTCAGTGAAGAGATTCCGGTAACAGGCAATGAAGACAAACCTCAGTTTGTCATGGCTTGGCTGCTTGGCGAAAACACTAATGTTTTTGAACTCTACAGAGCCGAATTGATTAGCGGCATTCTGCTTGATAACAGCGCCTCACCACTACGCAAATTTCTGGAAACCACCGATATTGGAACTGCGCCATCCCCTCTTTGCGGACTGGAAAATTCTCATAAGCAGATGTTATTTCTCTGCGGTCTTGCCGGAGTTTCCAATGATGATGTAAATAATTTTGAGCAACAGGTAATGGCTGTTCTTTCTGATGTTGCAGAGAATGGTATTGAACAATCAAAGGTAGAAGCATTCCTGCATCAGCTCGAAATCTCCTCTCGCGAAATCGGTGGCGATTCCGAACCATTCGGTCTGCAGCTGCTGCTGTCAGCTCTGCCTGCAGCAATTCATCGTGGCGATGTATCGTCACTCCTGAATATAGATACAGCCCTAAAAAGATTGGCAGAAAAGATTAAAAACCCTGAATTTATTAAAAATGCAGTAAAAGAACTCTTTATAGATAACAACCATAAAGTAACCCTGCTATTAAAACCGGAAGAGAGTGTATCTGAAAATCTGGTTAGAGAAGAGATTAGCAAACTGAAAGAAATAAAAGAAAAACTCTCTGACGATGACATAGACACAATAATAAATAAAAGTCTGCAACTACAGAAAAGACAAAATCAGGAACTTGACACAGAAATACTACCCAAAGTTGGAATTGAGGATATTGGCAAAACCTCACAAAAAAAACAGGCGGACACATCTCTCCTAACCCGGAACAATATAAAATTAAACAAATTCACCACTGCCAGCAACGGCATCTGCTATAACCAGATCATCCGTGATATTCCGCAACTCGATAACGACCTGATAAAAGATGCGGCATATTACTCACAGATAGTCTCCGAACTCGGTTATGGAGATAAAGACTACCTACAGACACAGGATTATCAATATTCAATCTGTGGCGGTATAAACTCGCTATTCACATTCAGAACAGTATGCGGAAAAAAACTTAAGGGGTGCTATGTCTACTCTGCAAAATCACTCAACCGCAACTTTAAAGCCACAGTAGAGCTAATTAAAGAACATAGCGAAGAGTGTCGCTTTGACGAATACGAACGCATAAAAGATATCGTAGCGCAACTGCGTACAAAACGTGAAAACAGTGTATCAGGCAGTGGACATGCTCTGGCAATGGCGGCTGCCTCTGCTGCAACCGGAAATATTGCTTCCACACTTAATCAGATCGGAGGTCTGCCATCTGTAAAGCAGATCATCGAGCTTGATCGCAATATCACTGAAAACAAATTTTCTATTGCAGATTTTGCAGAAGAGCTAAAAGAACAACACAACAGAATTATAACTCTGAAAAAAGAACTGCTATTAATCAGCGATTCACAACTGCAAGAACCTGAAAAGATTTTGGAAACAGTGTGGAATAACACAAACTCCACTGAATCAGTAAAAACAGAAGAGATATCGGATATCAGCGTTCCGCAAAAGCAGCTCTGGTTAACCAATTCCCAGGTTAACTTCTGCGCCCGCGCTTACAGTGCCGTAGATATAGATCATAAAGATGCCCCCGCATTTGCCGTATTAGGGCCATTTCTCCGCAACGGCTATCTGCATAAAGCTATCCGGGAGCAAGGTGGTGCCTATGGCGGCGGAGCCGGATATGATCCGAATATCGCCGCCTTCAGATTCTTTTCTTATCGTGATCCTCGCGGCAAAGAAACTCTTGCTGATTTCAGCAAATCAATTGAATGGCTGCTGGCAACAGACCACGGTTACGCCAGTCTCGAAGAGGCGATCCTTGGAGTAATTGCCGCAATTGACAAACCTTCATCACCGGCAGGAGAGTGCCGCAAAGAGTTCTACAGCAACTTTTTCGGCAGAGATCAGAAAAGCAGAGAGGCATACCGTCAATCAATATTAACTGTAACAACCGATGATCTGAAACGGATCACCACAGAGCACCTTAACAGCAATAATTACGGAGATGCTGTAATCACCAATAAAGAGATGGCAAAACAGTTTTCAGGAGAAACATTTGAGGAAATTTTGCTTTCATAAAACAGATTTATCGCGATGATATATCTTTATATCATCGCAACAATCAGGCATTTCATTATTTATGTTTAAAATGAAAACCCATCCTACTGCATAAAACAGCAACAAAAGGCGCTCCCCTTACCGACTTCACTTTTAATATCAAGTTTGCCATTGTGACGAATAAGAATGCGTTTTACTATCGCCAGCCCCAGCCCTGTGCCTCCTGTGCTGCGTGAACGACCGACATCAACCCTATAAAACCTTTCCGTAAGCCTTGCCACATGCTCAGGCGCAATACCTATTCCACTATCCTGCACTTCAAAACAGGCTGTATTACCATCTTTATACCAGCGAATAACCACTTCACCACCATCAGGAGAGTATCTGATGGCATTACTTATAAGGTTGGAAAAACAGCTGGTTATTTCTCCCTGATTACCTTTCAGCCCCAACTCTGTGTCAACTTCTGTTCTAACCACATGCCCCCTGTCACCACTAAGAATCTCTGCCTCATACCGCAACTGCTCAATCATCTCTTTTATCGGCAACAACTCTTCATCATCAACATTTGTTCCTGCTTCAAGCCTTGAGAGTGTTAGCAAATCGTTTACCAGACTCGCCATACGCGCCGATTGCTGTTCCAGCAAATCCAGAGAAGAGTGCAGATCTTCCGGAATATCTTCTCTGGCATCAGAGAGTATTTCTGCCGTACCATGCAATACCGTAAGCGGTGTTCGCAACTCATGAGAAACATTGGCAACAAAATCGCGTCTTATCTGCTGCAGTTTCATAAGCTCACTTATATCCCGTGCAATCAAAAGTTGCTGTTTCTTGCCATACTCAACGATTCTGATCTCCAGTTTAATCTCGGCATTTACCGGAGAATCTATATTAATCGGCTCTCCATGCTCACCACTACGATAGTAGTTGGTAAATTCCGGAATACGGATCAAATTATCTACACGCTGGCCTTTATCGTGCGGCCATTTAAAACCAAACATTTTGGCTGCGTGCTTATTCCACCACTCCATACCTTTGTTTTTATTTATACTGATAACTCCATCAGGAAGCGCCAATGCAGATGATTCGAAACGTTTAATAATAGATGCCAGATTATTACTGCGCTTTTTGTCACGACGACGCAATTTATATATTTGATCAAACATGGAGCCCCATATACCTGAACCTTCAGGAGGAGCTATTCTACGGCTTTTTCTAAGCCACTTTTCCAATAGGAACAAGTTGTAAAACTGCCAAACAGATATAATTATCAGTGCTATAAATGAAAAAAGCAGCGCCTTTTGAAAAAAGACCCCGCTAAAAAATGCTACCAGCAACAGTATTGCAAACCGCAGCAGCAGTTTTGGCCATGGATTGTGTGTTATCATTCTGTTTCCGGTGCTGAAAACCTATAGCCTGTGCCTCTCACAGTCTGTATATAATTATCGCACCCGCCCTCACTTAATGCCTTTCTTAAACGTCGGATATGAACATCAACCGTCCGCTCCTCAACAAAAACGTTAGCCCCCCATACATTGTCGAGCAGCTGTGTGCGATTATACACTCTATTGGGATTAAGCATAAAGTAATGCAGCAACTTAAATTCAGTAGGCCCCAAAGAGATATCCACTCCATTAGCCACAACCTGGTGGCTGCCGGGATCTAGCGAAACCTGAGATATCTCTACCTTTTTTTCTGTTTTAATTGGCGAGACGCGCCTTAACACTGCACGAATTCTCGCTGCAAGCTCTTTAGGAGAAAACGGCTTGGTTATATAATCGTCTGCTCCAAACTCAAGGCCTTTGATTTTATCTTCCTCTTCACCCCGGGCCGTGACCATTATTATAGGAATTTCCCGTGACTCATAATGACCTTTAAGCTTCTTCGCGACATCAATTCCGCTCATATCAGGCAACATCCAGTCAAGAAGAATCAAATCAGGCTGCTCTGCATCTACAACATCCAAACCTTCACCACCTGAACCTGCTTCAAGAATATGAAAACCATGCCGTGAAAGGGCAACCTTCATCATATCTCTTATCGGTTTTTCGTCTTCTACTATCAGTAATTTTATTTGCATAGATAATCAACCCGCGAATTTTTTCCTGCAATATTTAATAACATATTTGTTACATTAAGATTACACCTATAACAAAAAAGTTACACTTTGGTTAAATAACAGGAGCTCCCCACAGATCGTGCTCACTGGAGTCTGTTACTGTTACTTTAATAATCTCGCCGCAATTGATATGGCCATTACTGTTTTTCACATAAACCAGACCATCGATCTCAGGAGCATCTGCATAACTGCGACCAACTAATTGGCCATCAACAACATCATCAACAATCACCTCCAGTTGCTGCCCTACCTTGCATCGTAATTTTTCGCGGCTTATAGACTCCTGTAAGTTCATAAAACGCTCAACGCGTTCCTGCTTTTCATCTTCATCAATCTGATCAGGCAAATTATTAGCATCTGCACCATCTACAGGGGAATAGGCAAAACAACCGGCCCTATCCATATCCGCCTCATAAATAAACTCAAGCAACTGTTCAAATTGATCTTCTGTTTCTCCAGGAAAACCAACTATAAATGTTGAGCGGATAGTAATATCAGGACAGATAGAACGCCACCCGGCAATGCGTTGCAGGTTATCCTCACCACTTGCAGGACGCTTCATATGTTTCAGTATCTCGCTATCGGCATGCTGAAACGGCACATCAAGATATGGCAGAATCTTACCCTCCGCCATCAGCTCAACCAATTTGTCAATATGAGGATAAGGATAAAGATAATGAATCCGAATCCAGACAGGTAATTCCGACAATCTTTCTGCTAACGCGGCGATATCGGCTGCCGCCTTGGCTCCACGCCAATCTCCAACATAACCTTTCAGGTCACTGCCATAGGCTCCGGTATCCTGTGAAACCACGATAATCTCATTTACACCGGACTCAACAAGTCTTTCCGCCTCGGCCAGAATAGTCTCAGGTTTTTCGCTTATTAGGCGCCCGCGGAACTGTGGAATCACACAAAATGAGCAGTTATGATTGCAACCTTCGGATATCTTCAGATAACTATAATGTGATGGCGTAAGCTTTAAACCTTGCGGCGGCAGAACAATACCGGCTTCAGGTATAGATGCCAACGGCAGATGCTGTTGCACCAAGCGCAATACTCCGTTTGGATCATTAGGTCCGGTTATCCCCAACACCTGAGGAAATTGCTCTTTTATAAGCTCCTCTTTTGCCCCAAGACAACCGCTGACTATTATCCTACCATTCTCATTAAGTGCTTCGGTGATTACCTCAAATGACTCCTGCTGTGCTTCGCTTATAAAGCCACAGGTATAAACGATCACCAAATCTGCTTCCGCATAATCCCCAACAAACTGATAACCGCTTTTACCAAGCAGAGTGATTATCTTTTCAGAGTCTACTGTAGCCTTGGGACAACCCAGACTGGCATATCCTATTCTGTTTTTCATCTTGTTATCTTTAGGGGGTTAGTAAAAAACCGACATAAGCACACCAAATATCGGGCCAAATACATATGGAAACACTTTCCATACAATTAGAATACCTATCAATCCAAATGCAGGCTGACTAATAAATTCCATATATTTTCTGGCATCGCTATCTTTCAGAAAGAGAGGCAGAGCTCCGCTACCATCCAGAGGGGGTATGGGAAACAGGTTAAAAACAGCTAAAACAGAGTTCATAAAGAATAGCATTCCCAGAATAATCCCTATTGAGCTTATATTTCCATCGCCACCTAAAAGGAATATTCCTCCGGGAATTGACATAAGCACTCCTGAAAAGATAAGAATAGAAATCATTACCCCTGCAATAATTGCCGCCAAAAAATTTGATGCAGG
>QZLD01000081.1 GCA_004796385.1 Gammaproteobacteria bacterium
AACCAGAACCAGAACCAGAACCAGAACCAGAACCGCCAACGTCAAAAGTAGCTGGCAATTTCAGCGGCTTGGTCAACAAAGATGAGCACACTCCTGTGGATAACAACGGCTATAACCGTTTTGATCCTAAGAAACTGGAGCGAATTTTTCAGCCGGTTATGCAAAAGAGTGAAGTTCAGGAGCGGGAAAAGCCAAAAACTGCAAAGCTACTGATATCAGAAGATATTCTGGTTCCTAAAGAAGAAGCGAAGATAGATTCGCCTGATATTTCTCAGCAAGAAAGTATTGCAGTCGATAAACAACCTTCAAAGGAAGAGGTTAAGCAGGAAGCGCCAGTCAGTGAGATTGATGGGCTGCAGATGCCTTTGGCTGATGTTGTTATTGAAGGAGTGCCCGACTGGTCACGTCCAGATTTTCAGTGTCTTTTTTTTAGAATAGGGGAGTTGAATTTGGCTGTACCTTTGGTCAAACTGAAGGGGGTCATTTCGTGGTCTGATAAAATTGCCAGGCCGGCCAATTATCCGCAGTGGTATTACGGAGTTATGATGCACAGAGGCAAACAGGCGCGGATAATAGATACTGCCAGATTAGTGCTTCCGGAGGATCATTACCGGAAGGTTGGTGATATAGAGCCTGGAAAGATAATCTTTATTGGTGATGGAGGAGTTGGTCTTGGGTGTACCGATATTGCTGATGTTGTAAAGCTCAATCCGGAAGAGGTGCGCTGGCGAGAGCAGGAATCTGCGAAAAGACCGTGGCTGCTAGGCACAGTAAAAAAACACCTTTGTGCATTAGTAGATACCAGAGGCTTCTTCAAGATGATAAAGGCGCTGGAAAAAAACAGCGCCTCATGAACATTTGACCGCTATCTGTATTTATCCCACATATCTTCAACGAAATTAGATGTTTGTCTGTAGTAGCCGGAAGGTTCGGTTTCCATGTAACGATCCATATAATCAAACAGTGCATTATGATTCCAGGTGTCTTTTTCATCCATAATCAATGCAGACAGCGTAAAACCAGCCCAGGCATTTGCTGTACAGCAGCGGCGGTATGAGGCGTCCCAGCTGACATCATCGACATCAGGTTGATATGAGTGACGAATTCCATACTCTGCCATTCCCAAGTGTTCAGAAGTGTATCCGCCATAGCCATCTCTATAGGTGCGGTCTATTACTTCCTGTGTTACATAGAATGTTTGGCCATCTTCTCCGAATTGAACATCGGTGTTGCTGATGTTTGCCATTGAGTCATTACCAAGCACTAGACCTGCAAACAGTATAGGCCATTTCCTGCCGCTTTCATGACCACCATTTGCCGGCCAATTATCTTCACCACCATTTTCGGTTATTCCGTAAAGATCAATTCCAAGCTGTAAATAACGGATAAGCAACTCCCTTTTTTCCTCAACGGGAATATCAAGGTGCAGCATTAGTGCCGCTATACCTATTTGTGCTGATATTTCTCTGCCGTAATCAGGCATATTGTCGGATGCGTGAGTGTATCTGGCTCCCCAATTCGGAACATGGTCTATCCATGGTTTTTCAAAATAGTTGCTGACAACGGATATTTCAGGCTGACTTGATACTGTTTCCAGTTGTTCCAGAAGTGAGTAGTTTATCTGCGAGATATTAAAGTTTATGCTTTTATCGGTTCCTGAATATGGAGGTCTGAAGCTGCCTTCGGTGGGGGTGCTATTTAGTATAGTTAATACTGCTTGAGTTTTTATTTGTGGGCGATAGCCGTTAGGATGGCTGACAGATGATACTAAAGATGTGGCAGAGCTAATGGTTAGTGGATCTTCTGCCGATATATTTAGCGCAGCATTGAGATCGGAGTTATAGTTCGTGCCGTAAATTTTTCCTTGCTCCGGATGCCATGCAAAGGTTTCACTATCGTACCCCTGTGTTCCTCCGGTAGTAGGCGATGGATTCAGCATTGAGCCGTTCATTACCCGGATAATTGCCCCTTCAGCAGATGATTGGCTAAAACCATCTAATGTGGTAAAGCCGTATTGTTCCTGTGATGAAGGGTAGATGCCGGTTATTTCAACAGGCCCCAGAATCCAGTAGTCGCCATTGGCAAATTGACCGTATTGATGAGCTTCTGAAAACTGCCAGGTGATCCCGAATTGTGAAATTGCCGTGGTTGTGTTGGTGGTTGATGAGGTAGTTGTAAATGATGATGTTTCTGATATTGCGTTTCCGTAATTGTTACTTGCTGTAACTCTTACATAATACGTTGTTTGTTCGTCAAGATTCTGGATAATCTGTTCTGTGATGTTTTCTTCTGTAGTTGCTACTTGTGTGTAGTTTTCATCGTCTTCAGATATTTCTATGACGAATCCTGTTTCGTTATCGGAGTTGTCGCCCCATATAATAACTGCTGTCGACCAGGTTATTCCGGAAATAGAGATATTGGACGGTGATATTGGTGGTGTATTTACTTCCTGAGTTCCTTCTTCATCCTGAGTCCCCTCTTCCTGGGAGCTTTCTTCTTGAGTGTTTGTATTGTCAGAAGAAGATGAGCCGCAGGCGTTTAACAGCGATATTGTAAAAATTAGTAGAAATAGAAAAAAATTCCTTTTTATCATACGACCATTCCTTATTTTAATTATTGTGCAATTATTAGGATTACAGAGCCTGTTTTTGGTTATTTGTTATGTTTTTATAGCAGAATTTTCTTTTTTTATACTCTATTTAATAAGCCTACTCTTTTCTAAAGGGAATGGCGATATATTTTTCACTGGGGTTTGCAGGTTCTGTATCTGCTGTTTATCTGCGGACATCCTTTTTATTTAAGAATGTGCTGCAGAAGGTTTTTAATGGTAATTCTAACTGCGTGAGTAGGTATGACCTATTTTGTTGGGGGTATCTCCAGAAAATCAGAAATCCCAACAATATAGTTATATAGGAGAGTGAGCCTGAGTTTGATGATGGGTTTTCATCTTCTTTCATTTCATAGGTTCCTTCACCCTCTATTTCACCTTCACCCTCTATTTCACCTTCGCCCTCTATTTCACCTTCACCTTCTTCTTCGCCTTCGCCCTCTATTTCACCTTCACCTTCTTCTTCGCCTTCTGTTTCGTTTCCACATGTTTCTGGGTCTTCAGCAAATGAGGCTCCATCAAGGTCTATGTAAATAGTTATTTCGGTTTCTGCAGGCCAGATAGCTCTGATGGTATAGCCAACTTCAATATCGTCTCCTGTTGTGCAGACGAGTTCTCCGGTTTTACTTATGAAAGATATTTTATCTCCACAGTCGTAAACATCACCGCTTTGAAGCAGGTCTGATGGTGTTCCTGTTCTTGTTTGGCAGAAAGTTTCTTCTCCAGTTGAGATTTCAACGATTTCAATTTTTATGGTTGTCGCGTTTTTGTTATCAGTAACGGATATTTTTATTTCATATTTACCATTAGGAATATCTACAAATTCTGTTTCAAAGTCGACCGAGTTTGTTCCATCGGCAGGAATGCTGTATGTTCCATAAATCTCTGGACCGGATATTCCTTCTATAGTTATTGTTCCACTTTGTATTGTTCCATCATTATCATAAGCTGACCCACTGACAAATATTGAGTGATCTTGTTTAGTGATTTCAGTGTTGGATATCTGAGGTTTTGAATTGCCATCATTACTAACTCTTCTGTTGTTTCTGAAAAGCCACTCGGTTATATATGCAGGGTAGTTTATTGTTGATTCATCAATTAGTCCGCTTTTAGGGGGCGCATCAGTTCCTATTGGCCACATATGACCTAATCCGGTTATAGATACCAGACTGACAACTTCTGAGTTATCTTTTGTGGATACCTGTTCTATACCTTTTTTTGGGATTTCGTTATTTCCTGATAGTGCGCCAGAACCATATATGGATGCCATTGCCTGAGCGCTCTCTTCGCCATGAGCGTTAAACAGTGAGTCTTCAGTTCCTCCTGAGAAGTTCGCTATTTGGGTAGAGAAATGGTTAGTATACTCCCCGGCAAATTGTTTGCAGTATTCAGATATTTGTGTCGGTTTTAGGTTTTCAAAGGCATCATTATTAAGACCAATAGTTGGGCCGTTCATTACCCCGAATCCGGCAATTATGTCCGGGGCAGCGCAGCCTGTTACAAAGCTTTGACCGGCGCCTGCTGAAAGACCTGTCAGGTAAACCTGGTTTGGGTCGATGTTAAGCTCATTTTGAGAAATGAGTTCAGCGATCATATCAAGGATATATTTGTTTGCATTTGAAGAGCGAGTTTGAGTTGTTCCGGTTATGTCCCACCTTATTAGTTCCGGGGTTGGGTTTAGAGGTACAGCCACTATCATTCCGTATTCTTCTGCAGGCTCTTCCCATCTGCCATCTTCTTTCATCGAATTCCAGGGTGATATATCTCCTGATGAGTGTAGAGCTACCATGAGAGCCCTTTTATTGTTAAGCACAGGTTCGCTTGATGGGATATAAACGTAAGTTTCCATGCCGCCTATAGTTTTGCTGTTTTGCCATGCCGCATAGGAGTTATTTGAGATTAACAGTATAGTGGAGACCGCTACTGTAGGTATGACTTTAAGAAAATGCTTCCTGCATGGTGTTTTTTCAGTTTTGGAAGATTCCGCTCTTTTTATGTAAGAGGACTTTTTGCTTAATAATATTAAAAGTCCGGCAGTTAATAATTGAAATATACCTATAGAGCCTGAAGTTCCTCCTGAGCCGTCTTCGGATTCTTCTATCTCGCCTTCACCCTCTATCTCGCCTTCACCCTCTATCTCGCCTTCACCCTCTATCTCGCCTTCACCCTCTATCTCGCCTTCACCCTCTATCTCGCCTTCACCCTCTATCTCGCC
>QZLD01000141.1 GCA_004796385.1 Gammaproteobacteria bacterium
CCTGATGTATATACGATCCCCTGACTTGCAAAACCGTGTAAAACAAGAGAATCAACAGCAAACCCGCTCATGCAAAATAAAGTTGCAATCAGGCAAAAAAAATGTCTTGCCAGACTATTTAACATCAATAACATTAACCCCATCCCCGTATTCAGTTACACCTTTAAAATACCCCACCGCCCCAGATGTCGACTTAATTGTATTCAACATCTCTTCATAACTTGATACCCGAATCGGCCCACCACTACTGCCAGTGTATATACTTGAATTCCACTGTTTTATAATTATTCGTGGATATATATCCAGATATGAACAAAACCCCAAAAAATCATCATCTTCAAAAGAAAACGTTACTATCTGTATTCTTTTCCCATCAGGCCAATATCGCATCTTCCCCGAAAAGATCAGCTTTAATTTATACTTCTCTTGGCTATTTATTGCTACCGACTCGTTAACAACAATATCATATGAATTAGCAAAAACAGCTGCTGTCATAGAAAATACAGCAAACAAAAAATATCCTGCAAATCTGCTTAAATGTAATTTCAAATCACTGAACCAAATTCGGTAGTAAATTATTATTTATTCGATGGTTGAATAATAAACTAATATTAAACTTTAAACAAAATTTTTATTTTTCTTATTAAATAGAAATTCTTGTGGTATATTTTCAGGGTTTTGGACAGAATTATTGGAGAACCCTTTTATATGCAACTATCAGACCGAGTAAAAAGCATAAAACCTTCGCCTACATTAGCAATAACCGCAAAAGCAGCGGAACTCAGAGCCGAAGGCAAAGATGTTATAGGCCTTGGAGCCGGAGAACCAGATTTCGACACCCCACAACACATAAAAGAAGCTGGGATAAAAGCCATAAATGATGGCAAAACCAGATACACGCCTGTAGATGGCACCCCTGAATTAAAACAGGCAATAATCAACAAACTAAAAAGAGACAATCAACTTGAATACATGCCTAATCAGGTCATGGTCTCTTCAGGTGGCAAACAAACCTTTTTTAATTTAGCTCAGGCCATTTTAAATCCGGGTGATGAGGTTATTATTCCTGCCCCTTACTGGGTTTCATATCCTGATATGGCTATTCTGGCCGGAGGAATTCCTGTAGTTGTAAAAACCGATCACCTATGCAACTTCAAAATCACCCCTGAAATGCTTGAGCAGACAATAACTGAAAAAACACGTCTTTTTGTTATCAATAGTCCATCAAATCCAACAGGGGTTGCTTATTCTAAAAATGAATTAAAGGCTCTTGGGAATGTTTTAATAAAATATCCTAATATTATTATTGCTACAGATGATATGTATGAACATATATGGTGGGCAAATGAACCATTCAGCAATATTGTTACAGCATGCCCCGAATTATATGAGAGAACCATGGTACTTAATGGTGTTTCAAAATCATACGCCATGACAGGATGGAGAATCGGATATATAGCAGGAGACTCACAAATCATTGGTGCTATGAAAAAAATCCAGTCGCAAAGCACATCAAACCCTTGTTCAATATCACAAGCTGCAGCATATGAAGCAATAAATGGAGATCAATCATGTATTGCTCCAATGCTGGATGAATTTAAGAAAAGGCATGATTATGTTTATAACAGAATAAACAAAATAAATGGACTATCAGCACTACCTTCCGATGGGACATTTTACTGTTTTGTTAATGCCACTAATGCCATTTCCAATATTGACGGCATTAACACTGACCTTGAGTTTGCCGACCACATCCTCAGCAAAGCTGAAGTTGCTGTTGTCCCCGGCTCCGCCTTTGGTACTGATGGATATTTTAGAATGTCATTTGCTACCAGCATGAGCAATCTTGAAAAAGCCCTTGATCGCATAGAAAAACTACTGGAATAACAGTCCTTTTCTATTTAACTATCACAAAAAAACCCGGAGTTTTCCGGGTTTTTTATTAATTAACAAAAATAGTAGAATCAGGAATCAAGAACGGCCATATCAGGCACATCATTTCTGGATGCTTTGGCTTTTCTGCGGCTAGTCATCTTTTCTTTATGCTTTACAACTTGCCTATCAAGCTTATCAACTAAAATATCTATTGCTGCATACATATCCTCTTCTGTGGAATCTGCAAAAATAGTATTGCCGCTAAGGTGCATCGTTGCTTCAGCTTTTTGTCTAAGTTTCTCTACACTTAGAATTACATGCGTATTAGTAACGTTATCGAAATGCCTTTTCAGCCTTTCAAATTTATTATCTACATAATCACGCAGTGGTTGGGTTATATCAACATGGTGTCCTGTGAGGTTGATTTGCATAGATACCTCTCCTTTTCTAGCTTGTTTATTGAATGTGCCAAACACCGTGACTGAAAAATAAATTTTCAATCACGGAATCAGACTCTGGTTTCTTTGTAATAAAAAAATGGTGAACCACATCAGCACTCTGGTTGTTTTTTTGTTCTTGTTTTATCAGTAGCTTATATCCTACCAATTCATACCCCTTTCTTATGCTAACTGGTTTGTATTTTTACTTCTATTTATTTTGTCCCCTCTTAGCCCAATTTAGTTCAATTTTTCACAAAAATCCACCCCTGTTTTGTAAGATTTTGCAGCAGCAATATGTAAACCGGAAAGCCACTATTTTTTCTTTTAACAAAACAGTACGCTATAAACATATGAATTTAATGAATAACTTTATTCTTTCTATTAAGTCCAGTAAATTTTTCCGGTTTCTCAGATATCGCTTTAAAATCAGAATCAATCTGTTCTCGCATTTGCCTTAAAAGATCACCCTTAAAAACACCACAATTTTCAGATTCAAATATCTCTTCCATTATATTCTCTTCAGACTCTGGAAAAAATTCTTGTAATTTTATACTAATCACCATTTCTAACTCTCCATATAATAATTCCTCATTATTTAATAAAAATTATAATTAACTGAAAATTTCAGGCAATAATGTCTATCGAACTATTTCCATTCAGCATAACAACATGCTCTAATAAACTTAGAGGTATGATATTGATATATAAAGACATTTACTTAAAAATAACCACGCCATAAGTAAAGGTTAATATTTGCTGCTGTGACAAATATCTCTTGCAAAACGATGACTATGCAACCTTTTAACATAAAAATGGTAAAAAAAAACGCCACGACTACTGCGTGGCGTTTTTTAGTATCTTTAATTGATAATAACTTATTGACAGCTATCAACTTTTTCCCAATATCCCGAAGAAGTCTCTTCAAGAGAAGTGGTTACACTATACCATTGACTTCCAACTGACCCCAAACTATCTCCTGAACCTACTGCAACAGCATTTGTTGTCCACCATGAAGTCTGAGATATTGCTCTTGCAGGATCAGCATTAACATGCTCATAATTTGTAGCTGTAACACAGTTATGGACCTCTTCTACAGTAAATGTCATTGGGCCATATGTATCACTTGCGTTACCATTAGAGTCGTAAGCTGTTAAATAAAGATTATATGTGCCCGCTCCAAGACCAGTTACAGAACAATTAAATCCAGTACCGCAATTAAGAGTCCCTGTTGGCAAACCAGTAAGCTCTACCCTATCAAGATCACCATCTTCATCACTGGCGGTACCATTTGCAGTAAAGGTATCACCATTTGCATTCCAACCGCTAACCGATAAAATCGGATTATGCTCAACGTCTACAATTGTAAATTCGACATCAACGATATTACTATCATTCATCTGAACATCAACCACCTTAACTTGCGCCTGATAAGTTCCAGACTGAGTCACTGATAATTGACAATTAAAATCAGCAGCCATTCCGGTACATTGCAAACCTCCACCCTGGAAATAGACAATTGCTGCTGCCATATCACCATCCACATCCGAAGCACTACCTGTAATTGTTACACTTGAACCATTAACAACAGCATTAACTGACGCTTCATCAATCACAGGAGCATACCCAATATATTGTTCAATAGGACCATAATCTTCGCTACTGTTTCCAGCTGAATCAAATGCCCTTAGATAAACCTGATATGAAACTCCTCTTTGAAGGTTATTTATATTACAGTTATAATAATTAGTCCCTTCGCATATATAGATCACGTCATTCACTATAGCGGCAACGCTTTCAATATTGTCATTCACATCAGAAGCATTACCATAAATTTGTAAAGTTGTACGATCAACTCTAGCTGTATGATCAACAATTTCAGGTGGCAATTCAGGATAAGGAACAGTAAAACTTGCATAATCCGGATCACTCTCAAGATTATCAGAATCTATTGCAATAATAGAAACGGTATAAAGCCCTGCCTCAAGACTTTCAAAAGTACAAGTCCAGTTTTCAGCCCCATCACAAACAACAACATTCCCGCTAACATCAGCCTTAATTTGAGCAACACTGCCATCAATATCATATGCTGTTCCTGTCACTATCACAGTTTGCTCATTAACGGTAACATCCGAAACTTCAATTACCGGAACCTCATCATCACACTCACCCTGTACAAAATATCCATCCGCCGTCTCTTTCAGGCTTATCTCCACTGATGAATCGGTGCCTAAATTCTCCTGAGAGCCTTCTGTATAGAAAGTTTCTACTTCTTCACCACCAAAACACCATCCCCAATAACAAGTTTCATTTATAGTTGTTATTTCGGAATAAACTCTGCCTTCTTGCTTGTGCTCTGCTATGGTCGCAAAAGTACAGCTTGGCCTGAATGTACTGATACAAAAACCGTTCTCATCCATTGCTCCCAAAGAGGCATCGGAATCATCGCAATCAGGAGTTGTATTTATACCTGCAGGACAGCTTGCTGGCACTTCCTCTGAAATACCCCAGTTGTAAAGACCATCATTATCGGCATCCTGACATATTATTTGATGATCAGTATTTTGCGACTGAATTGGAGTATCAAGTGAATAAAGGGTATTAAAATCGCTTATATCTTCAACGGTTGCATACAAAAATCCATTATCTCCAGAATCTGCGCCCCAGCTATTTTTGAAGATCCAGACTGTATTTCCTTCTTCATCTTTCTTAAATCCGGAAAGACTCATCAAGTGCCACATACTTGAAAGTGCAGCTACTATAGGCTGTTTAATAACGGCTCGCTTAATATCTTCTTCCGTTCTGGTAACAGATGTATAACTTGGGACTTTGAATAGCTCATCTGAAACCGCACATCTGTTTCCACAAGTATACTCTTCTGCACCAAGCCCCATGTATGGCATACAAGCTTCATCGGCAATTCCATTATTTTGGATATAACTAACAACTCTACCACCATATCCACCTTCACAGTTACCTGAATTTCCACCACTACATGAAGCACCTTCCTGCTCGGAAAGATCAATATCTAAATGCTGGTTGTAATAAAGATTTATTGTAGCTTCCATCGTTGCTACTGTTCCGAAAACCCAACAATGGTTACAACTTTGAGACTTAATTTCTGTATACCAGCCATTGCCCTGTGTATCATTGTCGTAATATGGAGATTCAGGATTATTAACCCCATGCCTGTTCCTCCAGTCAAATTCTTCTATCAAATCCGAGGTAGCGGCTACTTCAGGCACAGCAACTGCGCCAGCTGAAAGAGTTCCGCCAGCAGCGATATCTATGATTCCACCTTTATAAAACTCTATACCAGGAAATTTTCTAAGTACAGTTTCACCCATAATCTGCTTTTTCTTTTGCCATGAAAGCTTTGATATTTCGGTCTCTCCTGCCTTCCAGCGAAAACCATTATTAAGAAGCTGCTGATTGATTTTCTGAATCTTTTCAAAATATTCAGTATTGGCAGGAGTAAGAACCATAGCCGATTTCATTACACCTTCACCTTCTTCATAATTCACTGAATCGACTATAGCTTCAGCATTTACTACATCAATTACTAACCTGTCAGCTACAACTCCGGAAAGATTACAGGTTTCCTGACATTCATTATTAATATCCGCACTCATACCATCAGCTACTAATGAATATGTCTCGTAAACAAGATATTCTTTCTGATTTTCATCAACAAGAATAATTCTCACAAGACTATTATTTTGTTCCAAGTTAACTGAGCCAGATACTGTAAGAGACTGAATTCTCACATTATCCAGTATAATTTCTGTTGGTTGAGATACAACCTGATCAAGGCTTATCTCCTCGGCAGATACACTTCCCGCACCAAAACAGAAAAAAGAAATTATAGCCGCAATAATGCAGCCATAAGCAGACTTAAATCCAACTGTTTTTTTCATAGATGATCCCGCTCTTTAGATATGTAATTGGTAAAATTTCTAGCAAAAGAATATTCGCTATTTACGATATGTCGGTTATTATATATGGAATTACTTATTAATCAAGTTTTTTCATTTTTGTGAGCAATATCACAGTTATTTATAATTACCACGATCTTCTAAAACACCTATCTGATAGAAAATATTCTAATAAACATCAAATAAAACAAAAGATTAACATGATATAAATAGCATCATACTAAAATAGCTTAACCAGCAAGATAAAATAAATATAGATATATAACCGACTGAACAAAGGAAGAATTTTTTAACTCTTTGTTTTTACACAAGAGAAATATCAACCAAAAACATATATTATTATCTCTTTTACATTAAACAGTTATAGAAAAAACCCAAAATATTTCTGAAGATAACCATCTAACGATTTGTATGTAATATATTTGTAATATTATCCACACAAATTGTGGATAACTTTGTGGAAAACTTGTTTTTTTGCTCTGCAGCAGTTGCTACAGCTAAACCCAGAACAAATGACCATTTTTTGAACAGCAACTTCAAGCCATTGTTTTACATAACAATCATTCAAAATAACTCATATTTACATTCCATCGCAACATTCGAAGCACAAGCATATTATTACTCACCAATATTGTGCACAACTTTTCTTGTAAGCATATTCCTACAAGAAAAAATAACAGCCATGTAAAGCTGATAACTATCTTTGCGGAATATAATCTAAACTTTCATTACCATAAAAGAAATCATTCAGATATTTCTGATGAGAAACAAATGGAAAAGGCTTAACCTTATATCTGTCGAAAAGACCTATATCAGAGGCTCCATTAAGAAAAACAAATACTAATATTAATGGTAATAACCAAGAATCCCGTTGTTTGTTATAACATTCAGTAACATTTTGCGACACAAAACCAAGCATTACAAAAGAGGTTACTATCCCCATAACATTCCACCTGTGCATATCCCATGCGATTAAATGCAAAGACAGAGGAGAAAAAACAGATGCTGCTGCTAAAAATATTATTTTTCTAGGGATATCGGATCTATACATCGCTTTTATTGAAATAATCAACAG
>QZLD01000123.1 GCA_004796385.1 Gammaproteobacteria bacterium
ATTAGTAGTAATCCACTGATTATTTCAGTATATGAGGATTCATAATGGAAGCTGCTACTAATCGCATAGAGTCATTTAATCCATCTAAGCCTAAACAGAGCTCTTCTCTTGAACTTGAGTTTCAAAGGGTGCGTATGCTTTGCTCGATATTGGAGCGAAGCAGAAAAAACGGGGATGTTGAGAATGATGCATATGACAAACTTGCTGCAGTAAATCATCAGGTTTTATCTTCAAGGACAGCTTCTCCATTTTGGAAGAATGTTTGTGGTGATAAGTTATCACTTCTTGAAGCAGATGTGCTTGCCGCACTAATCGCACCAGAGATAGACCCTGTTATTGGTTGGGCTTATCAGCGTCTCCAAAGTAATCGTTCCAATTATCCTTCAATTGCTCTTTTAGTTGATCTTCTTGGGATAGATGTTTCTCTTATGGTGGAGTTTTACAGCGTTTTTGAAAGGGGTTCAAGCCTTATTAGAAACAACCTTATTAAGAGAAATGATGGCTTCTATGAGCCTTTAAGACTGATGCCAGGAGTTGTGCAGTTGCTCTTAGGGCACAGCTTTGGAGTGGTTGATCTACCCGGTGCAACACTTATTGAAAACAGTTTTTCTTGGGATGATTTAGTCCTGCCTGAAGATAGAAGAAGGATGCTTAATGAGTATCTCTATTGGGTGGAGTATAAGGATAAAGTAACTAATGAGTGGGGAGGTCGTAAATCGGGTGGGCCGGTTGCACTCTTTAGTGGGCCATCTGGCACTGGGAAGACAATGGCTGCTTCGATTATTGCGAACCAGCTTGGGTTTGTCCTTTATAAGGTGGATATTGGTAGGCTTGTTAGTAAGTATGTGGGCGAAACAGAAAAAAATATAAATAGCCTTTTTGATGCTGCAGAGGGGCGTGATGTTGTCCTTTTGTTTGACGAGGCAGATAGCCTTTTTGGGAAAAGGGGAGAGATAAAAGAATCAAAGGATAGATATTCAAACCTTGAGGTTAGCCACCTTCTTGCCAGACTCGAAACAATAAATACTCCAACAATCTTGACCACAAATATTCGAAAAAATATCGATTCGGCATTCCTTAGACGATTCCAGGTTGTAGTTGAATTTCCAAGACCGGATAAGGCTGCCCGAAAAGATATCTGGCAAAAAAGCCTACCGAAAAATGCCCCGATTGCTGATGAAATTGATTTGCAAAAGCTGGCAAATATATCAAATCTAAATGGCGGCAATATTAAAAATGCGGCCCTTTACTCAGCCTATCTTGCTGCCGCTGATAATTGTGAAATTAATTATAACCATCTGGCCACTGCTGTTTGGCGGGAGATGGCAAAAGATGGGCGGGAAATACTTGCATCTGATTTGGGTGAGCTTCAGGAGTATCTTATTAAAGATCACTCAAAGGAACAGAATTATGATCGAAGTTAGTAGGTTAAGGCTTCATATGCCACCAGGATTTGAGGCAAGGGCGGAAAAAATTGCGCTTCTAGTTGGGGATCATTTGCAGAATATTAATATATCCGATTCAGCGCATATAGAGAAATTATCTGTGGATGGAGTGACCGCTTCATTAGGTGAGAGTGACTATGTAATAGCTGGAAAAATTGCAAGATCGATAGTAGATAGAACCACAAGTAACCCTTCAAACTCCTTATATTCAAGAGAAGGAGGCCTTAATGCTTAATGTGACAAAGGGTGTTTTGATTGAATACGCACTCTCAATACCACCGTTGGTATTGGGGTTTGATTTCAATCCAAAGACTCTGACCAGAACCAGAACCATCACAATCAAAAAGACAAATGTTCCTGGGCGTGGCGGTTATGATTTTGTATTGCCAACAGAGACTCCAAAAGTTGCACAGGGCGTGAGTGTTGAGCCAGAGAGTTTCTCTATTGATATTTTGATAGATGCTACAGATAGACTTGAAAAAGGTGATGTTATAGCGGAGCAATTTGGTATTGAGCCTGAGCTGGATACACTTAGAACGATGGTGGAGCCAAAAGAGAGTGGCCCCATGGGAATGCAGGTTTTGTCTGGGCTTGGCTTTGGTGGCAATAGAGCATTCCAAAGAAACCAATCCGCGTCGGTTATTTTGTTTATCTGGGGTAGCCATGTATTACCTGTTTTTCTTACTTCGATAACCGTAGAGCAAACTGATCACTTTCCAAACCTTGTTCCATACAGAGCAAAAGTTAGCCTCTCTATGAAAGTTATTGAGGGTAATAACATCTTCTATAAAGCGGAAAAGATAAGGCAGGTTATTGGAGCTGCACTTAATCTAGGGGCTGAAATCGGGAGTGTCTTCTAATGCTTAACGACAGGTCGAGATACAAAGAGACAAAAGGGTTTGTTGAGAATGAAAGAACAGCGGGAAAGACTTTGTTCAAAGGGTTGCGCTCAAGGGAGATTGGGCTTGCCACAGGAGTGATTGAATATGAGGTAAAGCAAGGTGACCGTCTCGATCATCTAGCCAGAAATTACTACAACAACGATCGACTTTGGTGGCGAATTCTGGATGCCAATCCTCACATAATTTATGGCGCCGATATGATGCTCGACAGCAGAATGGTTGGCGAAGTTATTCTTATTCCTCGGGAAGTTGAGTGAAGTTAAATAAGGAAACAGGAAAGAGCTAAATGTCACTACTATCTTTATTTACAGCATCAGATCAACCTGCGGAGTGTCGTATTCTAGTGGGTTCGGAGAAGTCGGAGATAACCGATTATTATCCATATCTGAAAGAGGTAAAGGTTGAGTGTAGTAGGAAAGAGGCTGCAGTTGCAACGTTAACTTTTGATACGGTTAGAGATTTGGATGGCAGCTGGATTATTCAGGATTCAGAGACATTTGTGCCATGGGCGCCAATAGTTATAGAGGCGGTTTTTGGCGATAAGACAGAAGAGGTTATGCGTGGCTATATAAGAGAGATATCTGCAGATTATCCAAGTGATGAAACCTCAGTTGTTACAGTAAATTGTCAGGATGAGTCTATAGCTTTAGATAGGGAGCATGTTGGTAGAGCCTGGGGTGCTTCAGCGCCAACGACAGATGCGGTTATTCTTGCCGATATTGCTGGCAATCACGGTTTAACAGTTCACCCAGATAGCCAGTCCGGCAAGTCATCATTGGTGATCAACCAAGATGCAACAGATATCGTTTTCCTTAAGGATAGAGCCAAGGCGAATGGCTACGAGCTTATTATTGATCAGGGAAAGATCTACTTTGGCCCTATGAGATTGGAGGCGCAGCCGCAGGAAACAATAATGGTATATGCCGGTGAAGAGACAAATTGTATTAGTTTCTCTTCAAATGTGGATTCACATAGCCCCGATAAAGTTTCTATCGAATTAGCTCAGGAGAATGGCGCTGGAGTAGTAACCAGAATTATTGAATCGGATCTGCCATTAATGGGTACAACTGCTGCAAATAGCGATGGTTCCGGCCTAAAAGATTTTACCTGGAAAATGAGACAGGATGGTTCAGGCGTTAGTGAAGAAGATAGGATTACCCTGGCACAAGCTAAGGCAAATGAACTGGCTATGAAGGTAAAGGCTAATGGCACTATTGATGGATCCTTTTATGGTCATGTTTTGCGTGTTGGTGAGCCGGTTCCGGTAGATGGTATTGGTGAATGGCTGGGAGGGATATATTACACGGATTCTGTTGTGCATCGATTTAGCCATGAAGGTTATCAGCAGGATTTTTCATTAATCAGAAATGCCTTTGGCGATAACCTTGAGTCGGGGTTGTTAGGGGCTTTGGCGGCATTGATATGATTAGAGAAACTCTGATTAATTGCCTGCAAGAGCGAATTGCTGCGTTGGGCGGTGCTCGTAAACTCACTTATCTACTTGATATATCTCGCTTACTGCGCTCCGTCCGCCTTGCACTTCATCTCTTTCGGCTAATTAATCAAAGTTTCCTCAGCTGTCGTAGGGTGCTGATAAGCGAAGCGCATCGCACCGAAAATATATCGCAACAATATTGGAACAAAGAATGACAAATGAAACAG
>QZLD01000253.1 GCA_004796385.1 Gammaproteobacteria bacterium
CTCGAGTCGGCAGTTACGCAGGCTGTAACAGCGATGCATGAAGGTCAGGAAAAGGCTCGTTCAACTGTAGATCAGGCTGCTTCTGCAGGTGAATCCTTGCACCAGATTAATTCTATTGTAAGTGCTATTTGTGATATAAATTTGCAGATTGCTTCTTCTGCTGAAGAGCAAAGAACATTCTCTGAAAAGATGCTGGGGCATGTACATGATTCCGATAAAATGACCGAAAAGTCAGCAGATAGTAGTAAGAAATTATCTTATGCCAGTGAGAAGTTGCAAAACCTGGCTCAAGGCCTTCAGGAGGTTACCGGGCAATTTAAGATCTGATTTAAGATAATCGATCATTACTGTTTGATGTAGAAAAAATCATCTTAATTTTGAATGTTTTGCTATCTAAAGCTTCTATTGTTTTTGAAAATAAAAACAATTATGTAGTGATGGAGAAGGTTTTGTGTCGCAATATCCCTTATTGGTTTCGTTGGCTGGTATTGAGTTTTCAAAGCCAAATAAACTCTTTTGAAAAGCCTCTGTTTTTTTAATATTGGGCTTTATTCTTTTCTGGTTAAGCCCAACCGGACAGCAGAGATTTCTTTTTTAATTAATATATAACTTCCTTAGTTTTCTATAGCACCAATATTCGGTTGGTTCAGGTTTCTTTCGGAATTATTAAAATCTGCTTCAAAATTAAAATTATTGAATACTTCTTCAGGAAGCGTATCAGAAATATCTGCCCCGCCATTTTTAAGTACACTTGTTTCAAAAGGAGTGTATGTAGAGTTGTCAAAAAGTAACTCAATTTCTTCCTGTATATAGCTGTTTTCTTCTAAAGACCAGCCGTAATTTTCACTCTGGCACCATGATAATCCTGTATAAACGTTATTTCCTAGCTCAAAAGCGTAATCGCTGTTAGGGCAGAAACCATCTATTATATTATTTTTCACAATGTAATTTGCATTCTCTTCACCTATAGAAAGAGCAGTATTGCTACTTGCATTTAGAAGATGGTTGTTGGCAATAATATATGTTCCACTGGAGTCTCCAGCCCATTCATCAATACAGTGATTTCTGTTGCCGGAGTCTATAATATTGTTGTATATAGTTATATTACTGCTGTCTTGCAATGTTAGTGAGCCCCTAGAATCGTAAATTTTATTATTTGCAATAAGTATATTATCTGAGTCAAGATAAACCGTTATTGTATTAGCATGACTACCACTGCAACCGCTTATGTCATTGTTAATTATTTTACTGTTTGAGGCGTAATAATAGGTGATGCAGGTGTGACCTGCGCGGTAAACGGTATTTCCTGAAACAGAACTGTTTTCAGGATAAGATAGAAAGATTCCTTTTTGTCTAACACTTTCATGAATTATATTATTTTCTACTAGACAATTATTGCAGTGAGAAAGATATACTCCTCCGTATCCTCTTGTTGAGTGGCGGTTATAGCGCATGGTATTGTTTCTGATAACTACTTGTTCAATATCCTCTCCCTGAGATACTGAGCCAACACCAACTCCATGTATTAGTTCTGATCCAGTGTATTTTTGGAATATCAAACCATCTATTACAATATAACTTTTGCGGTTTATGTTTATACCATAGTTAAGTGCTGAATAAGTGATTTTAGCAGTATCCGGATTTGCATCTACTAGAGGCCATAAGAAGACTTTCCGAGAACCATCTTCTTCAAGTGTTTCATTGAGAGAATATTCCCCTTCTGTATCAATCAAAACCGTACCATTTGCCAGCGAGAACTTAGAATCTCTATCTGTATATGGAGGATTTTCTGTTTCATCGAAAAAAATTGTATCGGTATCAGGATCAAAGCTGTTTATTTTTCTGAAATTTACACGGTTATGGCTAACCCAGAGTAGAGCATAGCTTTCGTTCCAGTAATTACTGTCATTCTGATTAAAAACGGAGCTTTCTGTTAATTGAGTAGATTGCATTAAACCGTTTGTAGCAGTATGGAAGTGATCAATATCATCGAGATAAAATGGGTCAGGTATATCGGGTTCTTGAGAAATCGCCAGGAAGTTATTTCCCTGGTATAGGTTTATAGTCAGGATGTTGGATTCTTCTGCGTGCTCTGCAGGAATATAAGAATAATAGATATTTTGCCAGGATGTGCTATTGCACTCTTCTTGCGATTGACATTTTTTCCAGTTGTATATTGTACGTGAGCCATCGAAAATAACATTTTCACTACTGAATGCTTTAATGGTTATTGGATTATCTGCTGTTCCGCTTGATGTAAGATCTATAGACTCATGATATCTGCCGGCACGAATAAAAATAGTTTCTCCGGCTATAGCCTGATCTACAGCATGAGAAACAGTGCACCACGGGTTCTTTATATTGTTCTCTGATTTTAAGATGCCGTCATTACAACTGCCACAAAGATTATTTGCATCAACAAAAAGAGCGTTTTCAGGACCGGAATAGTTGCATGAAAACCCCTGGGCAGATTCTGTAGTAATTGTATATGTGCTGGAATATTGAGAATAACTACCATCACAATAGCTTCTTAGTCTATAGAAATATTCAGTGGCAGGTTCTACTTCAGAATCGGTATAGCTTCTTAAGCCGTTTTCAATAACGGTTATTTCAGTAAAAAATGAATTGTCTGTACTTTTTTCTATGTTTACATGACATTCCTGCGAGGTTTGCCATGAAACAATTATGTCATCATCATTTTGAGTTATATCTACTATAGATGGCGGCTGAATTTCACCATTATCAGGATTAATTTCTGTATTGCTTCCTCCATCACCGCCGCCGCAGGATATTATCATTTGCATAATGCAGCATAATAATAATGAGGGGCCTTTTTTTACAATATTTTTATACAAGCCTGCGCCTTTCATTTGAAGAAGGAATGTTCATTGCTTCCCTATATTTGGCAACGGTTCTTCTCGCAACATCTATGCCTTCATCTTTTAAAATCTGGGAGAGTTTGCTGTCGCTGAGAGGTTTTTTAGGGTTTTCATTATCAATTAGTTCTTTGATCTTTGCTCGTATAGCTGTTGCCGAGACATTATCTCCGGAATCGGATGAAACATGGCTGGAAAAGAAATATTTAAACTCAAGAATTCCTCTGGGAGTGTGCATGTATTTTTGGGTTGTTACACGCGATATTGTAGATTCGTGCATTTCAACTTCTTCAGCAACCTCTCTCAATATCAGAGGTTTCATCGCCTGCTCTCCCTCTTCAAAAAAAGCAAGTTGCTTGTTAAGAATGCAATTGGCTACTTTAAGAAGGGTTTCATTACGGCTCTTCAGACTTTTTATAAACCAGCGGGCTTCCTGTAGGTGATTTCTCATGCAATTATTATCGCTGCTGCTATCTCCTCTTTTAATCATATTGGCGTAAAGGTTATTGATTCTTATTTTTGGAGCAATATCTTGATTTAGCTCTACTATCCAGCGGCTGTTCTTTTTAAATACATAAACATCCGGCACAATATATTGTGCATTTGAGCTGCTGATTTTAGATCCTGGTTTAGGATTTAGTTTGCGGATAAAGTTCATTACCATTTGCAGTTCTTCTTCATCCAGCTTCATTTTACGCATAATCTGAGCGTACTGACGACTGCCGATAAGTTTAAGATATTTGTCGATAATGACTTTTGCTTCAATTTGCCATGGAACAGTATTGGGAACTTGATTGATTTGAATTAGCAGGCATTCTCGTAAATCTCTTGCTCCTACTCCCAGCGGGTCATAATTTTGAACCAATTTTAAAACCGCTTCAATTTCGTCGATTTCAATTTCGCTATCAGGATATTGATTATTAAGGCCTTCGCAGATTATTTCGGTGGATGTTTGCAGATAGCCTTCATCGTCTATCGAATCAATAATGTTTTCCGCAATGATGCGATCATTACCGCTAAGGCAAGACATCTCCAGTTGCCACATCAGGTGTTCATTTAGAGTTTCTGAACCACCGGATTGATTTTCCAGCATGTCGATCTGTTCTGATGATGGTGCGCTGTATGCCGTACTGCCATCATATACATCATCCCACTCAAAATCGGTTGAAGGTTCATCGGGTATTGAGTCCGTAGTAGCAGAAGGAATCTCCTCCTTAGCGACCTCGTTTAGAGAATCACTGTTATTGTCACTATTGGAGGGCTCATTTTTTTCTAAAGGCTCTTTTTCCGGTTCTGTATTTTCAGGTAATTCAAGCATAAGATTGGAATCGAGAATTTCCTGTATTTCTGTTTGCAATTCAACAGACGAAAGTTGCAGTAATTTTATAGCCTGCTGTAGCTGCGGGGTCATCGCCAGATGCTGCCCCATTTTAAGTTGAAGCGCTTGTTTCATGTCACTCCTTGAGCACCAGTTTTAAAACCTATATCTTTAGTCTACTGTATCAGAAAAAAACTGCCAGCAAAATTAGTGCCAAATGCAGTGAATTTTTTGCATATAATTGACTAAATTACAGGCTGGATAATTTATCAATGCGGAAATTCTTTTAAAGAACCATAAAAAATATCAGTATTGGAGGCAAGACAGCGTAGGGGATATTTTTTATATATGCTTGAGAAACCATATGAACATTTTCTAAAAATGTAATAATTTAAAAAATAGTTATATGTATAATCAGAGGTTTTTTAATATGATTTGGCGGTGTATTTTTAGCGGTGTAGGCGTTGGGGGAAATTTTTAAAAACTATTGAGTTATGATTCTTACGGTAGAATATAGGTGTAAAAGTGCAAAAAATTTTTGAAATTTCTAAACCGTCCAAACCGGGAAATAAATAAAAAAATGAAAATCATACTTATTGATATTGGTAATAGCCGCATTAAATGGGCGCTAAAAAGTGGTTATGAATATTCTTTGCAAAATCCCATAGTTCATAGCAAAGGTAATATTGCTGAAAAAGATTTATGGAAATTCTCGGCTGTAGAATCAACAGAGGATAAAGTTTGCAAGGTAATTATTTCAAGTGTTCTTGACGAACCTGCTAACAGGTATCTAAAAAAACAGTTTGAATTACTATTTCCCATTAAAGATGTTTTTTTTGTTAGGTCTATAGCTAGTGGTTTCGGTATTAAAAATGGTTATCAACAACCGGAAAGGTTAGGGGTTGATCGTTTTGTAGCTATGGTTGGAGCCAGAGCTATAACAAAGCAGGCTTTGGTGGTTGTAGATATTGGTACGGCTATAACCATAGATTTGCTCTCAGCTACAGGAGAGCATAAAGGAGGCCTAATCTCGGCTGGGCTTGGATTGCTTAGGAATTCGCTGGGTAGATCTACGGCTAATTTACCGTTGATTTCTGATAGTAATTGCTCTTTTCCCGCTACTGAAACTGAGTCCGCAATTGCAGGAGGAACAATCTTAACTCTTGCAGGCCTGGTTAATCATATATATTCTATGCAAAACAACGACTATAAACTTATACTTACAGGTGGTGATGCAGAGACAGTCAGCCCGTATATTAATGCAGCGCATCAGATAATTCCGGATCTGATTTTTAAGGGGTTGAATGTTATTGCCGATGAGATTCTAAAATAAGGAAATTGATTTAAGGTATTTTATGCGAGCATTGTTACTTTTTTTAATAATAGCTAATTTGGGATTTGCCGGTTGGCAATTTCATACACAAGGTCAGGATAAAAATATTAAATTTACCCGTAAGGTTAACAAAGGAAATCTGAAGCTTTTAGAAGAAGTTCCATCAATGAAAAAACAGTTGATGGCAAAAATGCAGATTGAAAAAGAAAATGAACCGGGTAATAACGATAAAGTCAATAATAACTGAGAATAATAAACCATTTTAAAGAATCTGGCGTTGTGGTTTAATAACGCGCTAGCACTTACGCATTAGGGATTTAATCAATAAAAACGCTTTATCTGGCAGGGTGGCTGTGCTTTTTAGGGCGAAAGCGGAAAAACATATGAATAAAAAGTTTAAATTACTTCTATCTTTAATTCTTCTTACCGTTTGTTCAGCATGTAGTGGTACAGAAAGTAATGCAGAAATTTATAACCAGAAGATCGAATCGCAAAAAAAGTCATTTCAGTACTATACTCCACTTTCTCCCAACTATGATTATTCGGATATTGTTAAGGATGTAATTTTCAATCTTGGGATATATCACTACAAAACCCTGATTGATGATGTTACCTATGATGATAATTTATCTGAAAAATATCTTAGAAAATATCTTAAAGAACTTGACCCATCAAAGATTTTCTTTTCTAAGAAAGATATTGATAATATTTACCACTATCGCCATAAGTTCGACGACTATCTTATAAGTGGAAATCTTGATGTTTTATATCAGATCTACAATCTTTATCAGAAAAAGGTTGCTGAGCGTTATATAAAAATTATAAATAGTGATTTTAGCAAAGTCAGTTTTGAGAAAGATGAAGAAATTCTGATAGATAGCGAAAGGGCTGATTGGGCTATAGACGAAGCAGCTCTGGATGAGATTTGGCGTAAAAGAATAAAAAACGCATTATTAAGTGAAAAGTTATCTGCGGAGACTGGCAAAAAAAAGTCATCTTTTATAGATGAGATAAAAAAGAAATACAAAAACAGGTTAAAGAGACTAGGTCAGTCTACAACGGAAGATGCTTTTAAAGTAATTATGGGGGTACTGACAGATTTGTATGACCCTCATACTGAATATTTTAGTGCCAAAGATTGGGACGATTTTAATACTAGAATGAAGCTTTCCTTTGAAGGTATTGGTGCTCATCTTCTTAGAGAAGATGGTTACACAAAAGTTGTAAGATTGGTAGTTGCAGGGCCGGCTGATAAGGCTGGAGACCTAAAGGCGGGAGATAGAATTGTTGGGGTAGGTCAGGGCAATGATGGAGATATTGTTGATATTGTCGGTTGGCGGTTGGACAAGGTTGTAGAGCTGATAAAAGGCCCAAAAGGAACAGTGGTTCAGCTTAAGATTATTCCTAAAGATGCCAAAAGTGAACACAATACAAAAGTGATTCGTATTACCCGCGATACAGTAAAGCTTGAAGAACAGGCAGCCAGTAGCAAGATTATCAAGAAAAAATCCGGTGGAAAAAACTATAAAATAGGGGTGATTCATCTGCCTGCATTTTATCGTGATTTTGGCGGTCGTCGTTTTGGTATAAGCGATTATCGAAGTTCCAGTCGTGATGTGGAAAGAGAACTGCAAAATCTCAAGGCTCAGGGGGTTCAGGGGATAATTGTTGATCTGCGTGATAATGCCGGTGGTTCACTTGCTGAATCGACAGAGATATCGGGGCTGTTTATTGATGAAGGCCCGGTGGTGCAGGTACGCAAAATGAGGGAGAAGCATGTCTTGAGCGATTTAGAGCCAGGAGTTGTTTATGATGGCCCTCTTATAATTATGGTTAATAGATTGAGCGCATCAGCATCCGAGATTTTTGCCGGAGCTATGCAAGATTATAATCGCGGCATTGTAGTTGGCAGCCAGACCTTTGGTAAAGGAACAGTGCAGACGGTTCCACGACTTGGTGATGGTGCTATGAAGGTTACTGAATCTAAATTTTTTCGTATTTCCGGTGGTAGTACTCAGCATAAAGGAGTTATTCCAGATGTAGAAATGCCTGAGTTTCTTGATAAAACAGAGATAGGCGAAAGTGCTCTTGAGGGGGCTTTGCCGTGGGATACTATTACCCCCGCAAATTATCACAAATTTAAGCCACTAAAAGGTTATATAGAAAAGCTTGAGAAACTACATAAAAAACGAGTTGCTAAGTCGCCTGATTTTCAGTACCTGATAAAGACTATTGAGAAGTTGAAAGAGAATAAAAATGAGAACACACTTTCTCTTAATGAAAAAAAGAGAAGAGCAAAGCAAGGAGAACTTGATCAGTGGCGATTGAGTGTCGAAAATCAGAGGCGGTTAGCGAAAGGTGAAAAACCTTTTAAAACTATTAAAGAAATGGACTCTTATAAAGAGAATAAAAGTAATGAAAAGCGAGCCAAGCCTCAGCCGATAAATATTGAAGATGATACCATTCTTAATGAGACAGCCGAGATGATGGTTGATTACATTAAGCTGTTAAAGCAAAAATAGTTGGTTATATATTCTGCATACGATTATTATTGTTAGTAAATAAATTCTGCTTTACAGGGTTGTTTTGTTGTGATTTTTTTGTGATGCACAAAAAAGTTACTCACAATTAAATGGAAAATTCAATTATTTTTTATTTTTAATCTGATTGTAGCTTTTGTTTATTAGTGTAGGCTTAAATTATTGATTGTAAAAGATAAAATTCGCTGGTCGTTTTTTGAACTATTCATTGATCTAAAGATTAAATAAGGGATAACAGCGATAATTGATAGTTTTCCACAAAGTTATCCACAGTTTTTGTGGATATTATTACAATGATATTACAGGCAATCAGTTAGGTAATTATTCCTAATGATTACATTAATAGTTTATCGTAACTTATTGATAATTAACTTTGAGTTTTTAGTCATTGGACTGGCTGATTATATGTATTATAGAATGCCGCTTTTCTAAGCAGGCATAATAACTCCCAATATTAAGGAATAGCCAATAAATGCCCAAATTAATAAATACGGAGCAATTTTTTACAAAAGCGGCCGATTATCCTGTTTTGGATATAAGGTCTCCTGCAGAGTACGAAAAAGGTCATATTCCAGGCGCGATAAATTTTCCACTATTGAGTAATGAAGAGCGTAAGCAGGTCGGAACAACTTATAAGCAAATTGGTAAAAATGAAGCAGTATTGCAAGGATTGGACATAATAGGTCCTAAAATGAGCTTTTTCGCCAAAGAGGCTCTTGAACTTGCAAAAGACAATCAATTAATACTTTACTGTTGGCGAGGAGGTATGCGAAGTAACTCTATGGCATGGTTACTTGAAAAAGTTGGTATCAAGGTTTTCGTTCTTAAAAATGGTTACAAGGCATACAGGCATTTTTGTAAACAACAGCTATCACAATCGGTGGACATAATTATTGTTAGCGGATCAACTGGCAGTGGAAAAACCCATATATTAAAAGCACTGCATAATGCCGGAGAGCAGATTATTGATCTGGAAGGAATAGCTAATCATAAAGGGTCTGTATTTGGAGCAATGGGGCAGCTAAAACAGTTATCAAATGAGCAGTTTGAAAATCAACTCTACCTTGAATGGAGTAGGCTGGATAGAACCAGAACTATTTGGCTAGAAGATGAAAGTAATGCAATCGGCTGCAATTATATCCCTAAAGAGCTTTTTGTGCAGATGCGTTGTGCTCCGGTAGTCAGAGTTATCATTGATGATGAAGTCAGGGTTGAAAGACTTCTTCATGAGTATGCTGTATTTGATAAAACATTACTTATTGATAACATCAACAAGATAAAAAAAAGGTTATCACCGGAAAAGGCAAAGGAAGCTATTGACGCAGTTAATAGAGATAACCTGGCTATATCCATCAGAATTGTACTTGGTTATTATGATAAAGCTTACAATTTTGGCCTTGGAAAAAGAAATCCTGCAACAATCACAGAGATAAACTTGGGGCGTCTTTCTATAGAAAAGTGTGCGAGGAATTTGATATTAAATAAGGAGAAGATAAAAGGTGAGTGAACAAGAAATAAGATTAACTCAGTTCAGTCCGGGAGCCGGATGTGGTTGTAAGATATCTTCCGCTAATCTGGATAAAATACTAAGCGCTGTTTCCGAATATCCGGCAATACCGCAGCAGATTGTTGGTAATAGCAGTAAGGATGATGCAGCAGTTTATGATCTTGGTGATGGTTATTCTGTGATAAGCACTACGGATTTTTTCACCCCTATTGTTGATGACCCCTTTGATTTTGGACGAATCGCATCGGTAAATGCAATTAGTGATATCTATGCTATGGGAGGCAGACCTCTTATGGCTATAGCAATTTTAGGCTGGCCTGTAGAAAAATTATCATTAGATGTCGCATCAAATGTAATCGAAGGGGCAAGAAGAGTGTGTGACGAAGCAGGAATTGCACTTGCTGGAGGTCATAGTATAGAGATCGCCGATCCGGTTTTCGGTTTAGCAGTAACGGGGCACATTAATACTGAACTGGTAAAGCAGAATAATAAAGCAAAAGCAGGCAGTACTTTGTATCTGACCAAGCATCTTGGTATAGGCATAATTGCTACTGCAGAAAAGAGGGGAGAGTCTAATAAAGACGATATACTAAACATAGTAAATTCAATGACTACTCTCAATTCAGCCGGTATGTCGTTTGCCAGGATTCCAGGTGTGAATGCAATGACGGATGTAACCGGATTCGGATTCCTTGGGCATCTATTGGAGATATGTGAAGGTTCAAATGTTATTGCAGAAATTGATATGGATAAGATTCCTCTGTTGCCTAATTTGAATATGTATATCGAAAAAAAATGTTTCCCCGGAGGTACTTTCCGAAACTTCAAAAGTTATGGCCAAAAAATAGCAGAACTAACAGAAAGAGAAAAGGTCATATTATGCGATCCGCAAACGAGCGGTGGATTGCTTGTTTCGGTAGAAGAAGATTCAAAAAATAATTTTCTTAAAATCGCATCGGATATTAATCAACAAGTTTATGAAGTTGGCAGGCTTTTACCAAACAATGGAGCAGAAAAAATAATTTCGATATCAAAAAATTAATGCAAAAATATTAGTGCATTGATAGTTAAAGTGTTTAAAATACATGAAAATTTTTTAAGCTGTAACAGGATTTACGGTTTAGGCTATGAAACACAAGGACGAAAACCAAACTCTACGAGGAAAAATATGAAAACAAGAATTGCAATTGCATCAGCGTTAATGGCGGCTTCTTCAATAGCATC
>QZLD01000212.1 GCA_004796385.1 Gammaproteobacteria bacterium
GGTGTGTTGTACAGGCCGGTAAGTTTATCAGTAATGGATTCGTAGTGTTTCTGCTGTATCTCTTCAGTTAAGCGTTCATTTGCTTTTTGTAATTTATGGTTCAGTATGTTGAGTTTTTCTGTTTGGCGAGCTACCTCCTCTTCAAGTTTTTCATTGGATTCTACAAGTTTTATTTCTGCCCGTTCCCGCCTCTTAATTTCGTGCTCTATTTGAGAAACATATCTGGCATTTATAAGAGCAAGCCCTATAGAGCGTCCTATTGCTCCAATAATGTACTCCTCTTCTACAGTTAATTCTCTTGGGTTTGTGAAGAGCAGGTTTATCGCGCCTACGGTTTCACCTCGAACCAGCATCGGAACAGAAGCAATACAGTTGTTGCCATCCTTTTCCAGCATTTCGGCTATGGGTTTATCAATTCTTGCATCTTCTCCAATACCGAAGGTGTTGGTGATTTTTCTGTTTTTCATGCAGATGGAGGTAAAACTTTCAGAAAGAAGAAGCTTGCAGGCAAGTTGGTTGTTTTCCTGGTCAAGCCCCTGATGTGTTATCAGGTCAATTTGTACGGACTCCTCATCAAAACCGAAGATTGCGATAGAACAAAAGCTGGTAAGTTCCAGAATAAGATTGCTTGCCTGACCAATTACCCCATAAAAATCCCGCTCGCTGTGAACCGTTTCAGATATTCTGGCAACTACTTCAAGACCAAGAGCTTTCGATTCAACTGCGTTAACACTCTTTTTTAAAAAAACCGGAGATATTTTACGGCGATTTCCGGTTGGTTTTACTGATGACTTCTTCATGTTTTGTCTTCCGACTAGAAAATAGTTTATTCCATCAGTAAATTTTAGTTGATAGTTTTACTAATTTCCTCAGAAAATGGCTCTTCTTCACAGGGAATCCTGTTTTTTTCTGTAAGCCAATCACCTAAATCAGCCATTTTGCACCTTTCGCAACAAAAAGGTTTCCACTTCGAATCATCTCTCCACTCAACTTCTTTATTGCAGTTTGGGCAGTTTACTATGGTTTTTTTCATAAATTTGCTCTTGCAGGCAATTAATCGGGGGTTTTTTACAGAATACAGATTGTTAGTTTAAAATCAATGTCTTTTGCAGTCTGTCCAGGCTTTCCGAAACTCTCATCAAACTCCATGAATCTTATGGAGAAATGTTGTTTATTGCCACTAACTTCGGGAAATATCGGTAAATCAGCCGGAAGATCAACCCGAACTATCTGGCATGGGTGGCTCTTGTCAAGACTCTTCTGGTAGCTGCCTGCTGTTGCTGTCTCTTCCGATGGCAGAGAGCTTTGGCGAATCATATCCATAATAAATTTGCAGGAGTTGCTAAGGGTTTCAAAGTGGCTTAACCACTGTTTTACATGAGAAAGTCGTTTTTCCCACGGCTGTTCCAGCCAGTAGTGAAATTCCGGAAGATCAAAATCGCAGGTTCCTGCAGGTATTGAAGTGCGTTGAGTTATGCCGAGAAGGAATTCATCATTTTTGAGGACTGCGCCTATCTGACCTGTAATTGCATGAAGTGAACCCATATAGCTTTGCGCTTCAGAGAGTAGTGATGTCAGGTAATCTGTATCTATTCCCGGAGTTTCCTGTAGCTTCGTAAATGTGGAGATGTGTCTTTCAAGTTCTTTGAGTAGTTCGCTTTTCAGGTCGCCTCTTTCGGTTATGCTAAGCAGCTCGCCGATTGAGTGTATAAGTGATCTGGAATGCCAGTGTGAATCATGCTGTGTGTGCGCGCTGATTTGTCTGAATAAAAATTCCAGACGCATCAATGTGCGAATCCTTTCGTTTAGCGGTTGCTCATATGTAATCCAGTCAGTCACCGATAATATCCTTTTTGTTTGCCTGTTCGAGTTAGTTTGCCAATCTAAGGTAGCTATTATGCAGAATTTCTATCTGTTTTTGTAGGGTAATAATATCACCATCGTTTAAGAGTACATCGTCTGCCTGTTTCAGGCGTTCCTCACGGGGAATCTGCGAAGCGATTATCTTTTTTGCGCCCTCTTCAGTTTCAGAGTCTCTTGCCAGAAGGCGCTGTAATTGAATCTCAGGAGGGGTATCAATTGCCAAAACTTGATTGACCATTTTATTCATGCCGGTTTCAAATAGCAGCGGCACAACCAGTATCGAATAAGCTGATGTTCCTGATTCTAATCGTTTTTGCGATTCCTCTCTTATAAGAGGGTGCAGAATTGTCTCCAGTTTTTTTCTTAGCGGAGGATTGTTAAAAACAATGCTGCGTAAAGCCCTGCGATCTAATGTTCCATCGGGCAATATAATTTCATTGCCAAATTGGGTAATAACCTGCTGTAAACCTTTTGTGCCGGGCTCAACTACATCGCGAGCGATGATATCGGTATCGACAATATTTACTCCAAGATCTTTAAATGTATCTGATACCACTGTTTTGCCGCAGGCAATTCCTCCGGTAAGTCCTACTGTAAACATATCTGTCTCTCTACTTCAAAAAAGATAAAATGATATCGTGTTTACAATTATTGACAACCGCTTTATTAGTGCTGCTTTATTCGAACAATAACTTTGGTATTATGTAGCTCAGTTGATTTTCCGGAGGTCGCAATGAATTATAAGATATTAATTACAAATCTACTTTCTCTAATAGCATTGCTGTTGGGGTGGTGGTTTGCCCAGCAGCTTTGGGGTGCATATCTTTTTTCAGCAGGATCGTTCGCCCTTGCCGGGGCTGTGACAAACTGGCTGGCAATCTTTATGTTGTTTGAAAAAGTTCCTCTCTTATATGGCTCCGGCGTTGTTCCTGCAAGGTTTGAGGATTTCAAATCGGCCATAAAAAATCTGATAATGAAACAGTTCTTTAATCCGGAAAATATCTCTCAGTTTTTAGACGCCGAAAAAAAGGGCGATGTCGATTTTGCTCCGGTAATTGAAGCGATAGACTACGATGCTCTTTTCGATAGAATTGTCGAGGCGATAATTTCCTCATCATTTGGCAGTTTGCTCTCAATGGTTGGTGGTGAAAAGGCTCTGCAACCACTGCGTGAGCCAGTAAAAGAGAAGCTGAAAAAGGCTTTTATGGGTATTTCTCAGGATGGCGCGGTGCTGGATGCCGTGAAAAAGAAGTTTTCAGGAAGTATCTCTTCTCAGGATGTTGTTGCCCAAATTGAAAATATAGTTGATAAACGTCTCTCTGAATTAACACCTCAGATGGTGAAAGAGATAGTGCAAACCATGATAAGGCGTCACCTTGGTTGGCTGGTAGTTTGGGGCGGAGTCTTTGGTGGAGTTATAGGAGTTATAGCGAAGCTAATACAGCAGTTTTTGTAGAAGGTTAGGCAAGAAGGATTTCAAAAACAAGAATCGCACACACTTGTTCAATATATTGTTCATGTTATACTCTAAGCACTAATTATTGACTAAGAGCAGATATCATGAGAGTTGTGAACTTTTCAGAAGCAAGAAATCATCTAAAAAACGTTTTAGATCAAGTCGTTGACGATGCGGACTATACCGTCATAACCAGACGCGATGCAGAAGATGCTGTTGTTATGTCTTTAGAACAGTTTAATGGGTTAATGGAAACTGTGCATCTACTTAAAAGTCCTGCAAACGCCTCCCATTTAGAAAAATCAATACGACAGTACCGCACCGGAAATACAAAAAATCATGGCTTGATTAATGAATGACATTCTAGCTTGGACAAATGAATCCTGGTCGGATTATCTGTATTGGCAAGAACAAGATAAAAAGACCCTCAAACGCATAAATAAATTGATAACCGACATAATGCGTAGTCCATTCTCCGGTATAGGAAAACCGGAACCGCTAAAAGAAAACCTTTCTGGTTTTTGGTCTCGCAGAATAGATGAGGCTAATCGTCTGGTTTACGCTATTGATGATAACAGAATAACGATCATTTCATGTCGATATCATTACGAAAAGTAGACATAATTGAAAAATACAATAACCCTTATGCACATGTTAGGACTTTAATTATTGCTAATGCAGATCATGCTGGCAGTGACAGTTGGGGAGATATCTGTGATATTGATTAGCATGAACAAAGAACGCCACTAAGGACAATGAATAATGAACACCCGTTTAAATATGTTTAAATCTTTCATGGCAGAAATAAATTCAGGGGTGTGCTAAATATTCTTCGTGGATTATATCAAGTTTCTTGTATTTGATGGATTTTGATCTCAGTTGGTGTTTGTATATCAATGCACTATAAAGAGGCTTTTATAATGAGTGTTGATTTTTAGACATGGTAAATATTCTTTAAATTCAAGATGATAAATGTTTTATATTATCATCGCCCATTATTTAGGCGTCAAAACTCGTAAATAAAAACAACATATCTATACCAAAGAGACGCCTAACATAAACACCAACAATAAAATAAACCAAAAAAAATCTTGCATAACAAAAACATAATAGGCTATGGTTATGCTCAATTTAAACAACAATCGATTTAGACGTCATTTAGGGTGTCTAAAACTA
>QZLD01000133.1 GCA_004796385.1 Gammaproteobacteria bacterium
GATCGATAGAAAACCATCTTCAGCAGGTAATTACTCACCCATCTTAATAATTAGTTGAACCTGAAAAAATCTTTTTTGGGGATGTTATTTACTACTCAACCACCTGTCGGCCGATGAATCCGGTTCCACAACTTCTCTTCTTCCAACTTCAGCCAGATGATTGGTTACCAGGCTCTTTTCATAAAAATCAATAGCATCATAGATCGTATTGATTAATTTATCGGGAGAAAAATCTTTTGCAAGAAACTTATGAATGGACGCGTCATTAATAGCTCTTGTTAAAGCTTCAAGATCAGCCTGACCACTCATGACAATTCTAACAATTTTATCGTCTTTTTCCCTAACCCTCGTCAAAAATTCAACTCCATCCATATCCGGCATACGATAATCTGCGAGAATAATATCAACCGGTTTTTTTCCTATATGATCAAGAGCCTCTGTAGGATGAGTATATATTTCAACGTCAATATCTTTTTCATCCTGAAGAATACGAGAAATGGCCTTTAATATAACAACCTCATCATCAACAACAACAATTTTACTGCTCATTTTTTCTCCACATCCATGTAAATTTAAAAGCACTATACGCATAATAAATATAGTTTATATTAATCATTTGTATTTAAATTAAATAAATAAAACTGAGACCGGCTTCAAAAAAATATTATTTTTCTATATTTAAAAATGAATCAGACCTCAAAATCACATATAAAAAAACTATCGTGTTGATATAGTTATAAATATTTTTAAAACACAATCGAAATATTAATTTTTTATTGACACGAACAAATAACCAGGAATAAAATTGCGCGCAGCATTGAATGCGGGGGAAAATCCGCAGTCTTTATAGCATTTTCTTATCAACAAACTTTTATGGAGGGTCAGCTGTGCCGAAATCAGCAAAAACAATAAACTCAAAAGTCATTTAACCTTTCGGCGCACTGTAAATAGATTATTGTTGAGAGGTTAGTTTAAACACAGCCTCTCAACCTGAAAATCCCGGTTGAGAAACCGGGTTTTTTTATGCCTATTAAAAGGAAATTATCATGCCTGTTTATACTGAATACAATAAGGGAACCGTCCCTGTTAAGGTCTATACAAATGAAATCGAATACGGCGCTATCGACCAACTTATCAACCTGTCAAAGTTGCCTTTTATTCACTCGCACATTGCGGCCATGCCCGATGTTCATTGCGGGAAAGGAGCTACTGTTGGAACTGTTATTCCAACCATAGACACAATCATTCCCGCTGCTGTAGGAGTTGATATTGGCTGTGGAATGCAGGCTGTAAGGCTAAACCTAATGAAGGATGACCTGCCGAACCAGAAAAAAATGGCTCGGCTGAGATCAAGAGTCGAGGAGATGGTACCTATCGGCTTTTACAAACACAGCTATAAAGATGCGCCTAAGAAAGCCTGCAAACCTCTTGATGATAGCTTGGATAACATAATCTCAAAACATCCCGAGCTGATGAAGATGGTAAAAAATCTGCCACATACATGGGTGAGACAGATGGGCACGCTTGGAGGCGGAAACCACTTCATTGAGATATGTTTTGATGATGATAACCAGTTGTGGGTAATGCTTCATACTGGTAGTAGAGGAATCGGTAATGCAATGGGTAAGTACTTTAGTGCGCTTGCCAGAAGAATCAAACCCAAGGATGTAAGGTTGCCGCATAAAGAGCTGGCCTTCTTCTCCAAGGAGGACGACTATTTTAACGACTATCTGTTCGCAGTAAACTGGGCTCAGGACTACGCCCGCACCAACAGAGATCAGATAATGAAAAGCGTCCTTGAAGTTGTCTCTAAAGAGTTTAAAAAAATGTCTTTAAACGGCGATATTATCGACTGCCATCACAACTATGTGGCACGGGAACACCACTTTGGAAAAGATGTATATATAACCAGAAAAGGTGCAATTAGTGCTAAAGAGGGGGAGCCGGGAATTGTTCCGGGTAGCATGGGGGCAAAATCGTTTATTGTTTCTGGCAAAGGCAATGCGGAATCATTCTGTTCCAGCGCACACGGCGCCGGTAGAAAAATGAGCCGCAGCGCTGCCAGAAAAAGATTCAGGCGTTCTGATCTGGAAATTCAAACCAGAGGAATTGAATGCAGAAAAGACAGCGAGGTAATAGATGAAATACCGGCAGCATATAAAAGTATCGATTCCGTTATGGACAAACAATCCGATCTGGTTTCGATAAAACATCAACTTAAACAAGTCCTTTGCATTAAAGGCTAACAAATAAGGAGAAGTCCATGAAAAAAAGAAACCCCATAGCCAATAATCCGTTATTGCGTAAAGGTGGAGTACACTCTTCCTCAAAAGGGAGTATGCGCTCATGTTTAAAAATAAGTCTCAATCTTGCAGTTAACCAATGGCTGGAAGATTGCGACATAGATACCTTTGATGAGAAGGAAAAATGCCTGTCCGACAAGGACAGGCACTCCGATCTAACCTACCAGATTTTAATATAATATGAGCTAATAATTACTTAGTATTACCCCGACATTCACTACAATAACCAAAAATTGTCAGGGAATGACTCGTTACTTCAAACCCTGCATCTTTAGCAACTTTACATTGCCTGGCCTCAATACTATCATCCAGAAATTCAATAATTTTACCGCAGGATATACATACTAAATGATCATGATGACATTTCTTCTTTAACTCAAAAACTGCATGTCCACTATCAAAGTTGTGTCTTACCAGCAAACCAGCCTCTTCAAATTGAGTCAATACTCTATAAACAGTAGCAAAACCAACATTTTCGCCCTGCTTTTTCAATTCAGAATAGATCATATCAGCTGTAAAATGCTGATCTTCATTGGACTCAAAAATATGTAATATCTTTTTTCGAGGTTCAGTTACCCGAAGGCCGCTTTCCTGAATTTCTTTAATTTCTAAAGAAACATCTTTTGTCGTAGTTTTATTGCTCATTTTTAATTACCGATTATAAAAATAGTTATCATTATTAATTTTAGCAGTTATTAACAATAGACAAAAACGGAAACAGCTGAATACCGATAATGATATTCAGCTGTAATATTTAATTGTGCTGTTTAAAGCTACTCAGCCTGAGCTAATCCGGATGAAGCATCTCCAAAACTAAATGTTATTTGCACTCTTCTTTCAAAAGGATAGTATGTGCTGTCATCAATAGAGTATATAGGCTCACCTTCCCCAACCGATGACACTCCGATTCGATCTTCACTAAGCCCTGCATTAATCAAGATATCCTTAACCACATCTACCCTACGCTTGGATAACTCCAGATTATATATATTGTCACCACGCGGATCTGCATACCCTGTAAGATCAACCGATAAGCCGTTAATATCCATAAGACTTTTTGCCAAATTCTGTAACTGCTCCTTATAGTGTTTTTCTATCGCTACACTATTACTTCTGAACTGCACTGCAAAAGTAAAACCTTTAGATATTGCCATAAGTGTTTCAGATGTACGCTTTTGACCGATTGCTGCTAACGCATGATCATTATTAATTGAAGCCAATTTGACTGCCTCATCTCGCATCTGCTGATTTTCCTCAGCAAGAGAATCAATCTGCTGATTCATTTTTGATATTTCAGCCTTGCTCAATTTAAGTTGATTTCCTGAATGATCACTATCGGCTGCAAGTAAACCGGCAAATGCACCAATCAATGCACCCGGAGGACCTCCGGCAACTGCACCGATTACAGCGCCTACTCCAAAGCCAGTTACAGAATTTGCCACAGGAGTTTCTGTACCTGCCTGATAATTATAATCGGCCATTGCAAAAGGAGATATTAAAGAAGCGCTTATTCCACAGGCAATAATTAGTTTTTTCATTTTGATGTTCCTCTTTGTTGTTAATTGATTGGTTAGTTAATGGTTTTATTAAACAACATGGATATGGCACTAAAATATTTCTATAATGCAAATTCAGGGATAGAATGTGGCATATCTGTGGCAACAAAGATTAATTACTGTGAGATAAATGTTTATGGCAAAAAATATTGCAATAGTTGAAGATGAAGTCGCCATAAGCGACAACTATAAAGAAATGCTCGAGCGCCAAGGTTATAAAGTAAAAATCTTCGATAACCGTAATGATGCCTGGAATAGCTTTCAGTCTGCACTACCGGACTTAGTACTGTTGGACATTGGCCTTAGAGACGAAATTGAAGGGGGCTTTGATCTATGCAGGGATCTACGCAGTAAAAGCAAATCACTTCCTATAATATTTCTGACAGCCAGAGATAGTGATTTTGACACAATCTCCGGACTCAGACTCGGAGCAGATGACTACCTAACAAAAGATATTAGTCTCCCTCACTTGGCAGCAAGAATATCTGCAATTTTTCGCAGACAAGAAGCTCTTAGCAAACCTGAAGAACTGGAAACCCTGATTAAACATGATGAACTGCTAATTGATAAAAATCGCATGACTGTAAAATGGAAGGATAAACCTCTTGATTTAACTATTACTGAATTCTGGATTATCTCGACTATTGCCAGACACCCCGGGCATGTAAAAAATCGTGATCAACTTATGGAAGATGCAAATATCTATGTCGATGAAAACACTATAACCTCTCACATAAAGCGAATAAGAAAAAAGTTTATAGCTATAGACCAGTATTTCGATCATATTGAAACTGTATATGGAATGGGATATCGCTGGAAAGGATAGATGCCAGTTATACATTAAATGGATGAAAATAAAATAAAAAGTATAAAACGCCGCCCACTTTTCAGCATTAGAAAAAAGCTGTTTATTCTTGTTTTGCTGCCATTTGCGATTCCTTGGATTGGCTATCTATATATAAATGATATGGAGAGTCTTCTACGCCAAAAAGAGGTAATAAATATAAATTCCGTTATTAAATCCACCTCTTCCATATTGGAAAATCTACCGGAGATATTTCCGAGTAATAGCTATAATCAAGAAAATCTTATTTATGTCAAAAAAATCAACAGACCAATTAATATTGATGGCTATAACGATGAATGGTTTGCTGTTATGGATTCTCCACGAACTATGGCAAATAATAAATATCGCCTCTACTTTGCCAGAAACAAAGGCTATTTAAATATATTTATAGAAGCAGATAAAAAAATGCAATATTGCGGTTCCGCAGATATATTTCCCAGCTTTTGCGATTATATAAAACTACACATGCCAAGATTTGGCGGCAACAATAACGTTTACCTACTCTCAACAAGTGCTCCAGGCAATATAGTTGCCAGACGCTACATAGTAGAACAAAATGAAATAACACCGGAACCAAGAATTCGGGCGGCTCTTCAGGAAACCAAATCTGGATATAATATAGAAATAAGGATTCCGGATTACCTTGTCGATAATAATATTGCTGTAGACATTGCCGACTCAAAAGCGAATACATTAATAATACACAGTAGTTCTACCAACGAGCCTTTTAATTACTTATATACACCATCAGATAAAATTGAATCCATACTCAATTCTCTACAACAAAGCGGAGTAAGAATATGGGTAACAGATATAAATGGTACAGTTGTAGCAAAATCAGACAGGATAAAAGACAATAATCTTATAGATGACGAAGACGGAATAATCAATATACTCAGTACAGCATTCTACCGTTTATTGCTAAGTTCATCATCTACAGACTTTTATGACACATTAAAAAGCTCAACCGCCATAAATAACGATATCGTTAGAAAATCATTAAAAGGTGAAAGCAGTCACTACTGGCACGACACCTCAAACAGAAAAATAAGAATCCTTAGTGCTGCAACCCCAGTCAGAATAAAGAATAATATTGTCGGCAGTGTAATTGCCGAAAAGACCAATAATGAAATTCTTTTTCTACAAAACAAGGCATTGGCAAGAATCATAAACATCAGCATGGGATTTTTCATCATCACACTTACAATAATAATTTTCTTTTCAGCAAGATTATCAAAAAGAATAGTAAAGCTACACCTTCAGTCTGAGAAAGCAATAACCGCAGATGGCAGAATCAACCTAAATGAGGAATTCTGCATTATTTCAGGAAACGATGAAATAACTGCGCTAAGCCTCTCTCTTAAATCCTTAATAAACAGAGTCTCTGGATATAACCATCACTTGGAAACTCTTGCAGGAAAACTCTCTCATGAACTCAAAACCCCGCTGGCCATCGTAAGCTCATCACTTGAAAACCTGCAATTTATTGATAACAAACAAGAACAGAAAAAATTTATTGAAAGAGCAATTAGTGGTGCAAACAGACTAAAAAAAATGCTATCCGCCATCAGCGAAGCATCTCGGCTGGAAAAATCTCTGCAAAATTACGAATTTGATGAATTTGATCTAAGTGATCTTCTACAGACTTATATTGATGGTTTTTGCACTACATTTCCTGAACTGTCTATTATTATTGAGTCAAATGAAAAAACCATTATAAATGGCAACAAAGAATTAATAGCTCAACTACTTGATAAGATTTTCTCCAATGCACGGGATTTTCATGAACCAGACTCTAAAATAAAGTCCTCGATTATAAAGAATAGTAACGAAGCTATAATTATTATCGCAAATAAGGGAGAACCTGTTGCGGAATCTGTTATTACTCAGATTTTTGAACCTATGGTATCCACCAGACATGGGGACTCAAAAATAGCTCACTTTGGCCTTGGATTATATATTGTTAAATTAATTGCTGAATATCATGGTGGAACTGTAATGGCAAAAAACAGCAGCAATGGTTTTGCGATTATAATAACCCTTCCCATTATCCAATAACAAAAAATAAAAAGGCGGTTACAATTTGCAACCGCCCTTTTAATTAAAATATTTTCAATAGATATTAATTAAATACCCCTTTCAAAATATTCCGTGTGAAGATATTTATGAGCCTCATGGCTACCCGGCTTATCAAGCCACTCTTTATAGAGCTTTTTGATCATTGGATTTTCATGAGACTTTCTGATCTCTTCATTGCTATCTATATTATAAAGAGCCTCCTGACGTTTCTTAATAATAGAGGTATCACCATGAATAAATGGTTGTCCTCCACCATTAATACATCCACCCGGGCAAGCCATAATTTCAATTGCATGATAAGCTTCTTCACCTTTTCGGATCTTGTTCAGCAACTCTCTTGCATTACCTAATCCTGAAGCCTGTGCAACTTTAACAGTTGTACCATCAAGGTCAATCTCAGCACTTTTTATACCATCAATACCACGAACCGCTTCAAAATTCACTTCAGCCAGTTCTTTTCCGGTAAACCATTCATAAGCTGTTCTCAAAGCAGCCTCAAGTACACCACCTGCAGCGCCGAAAATTACGGCCGCCCCTGTAGATTCACCAAGAGGGTTATCATACTCCTGCTCTTTAAGATTACTCATATTAATACCTGATTCCTTAAGAAGCACAGCAAGTTCACGAGTACTCATGACGTAATCTACATCAGGAACTCCGTCAGATTTCATCTCTTCACGAGCACTTTCGTACTTTTTAGCAAGACATGGCATAACTGATACGACAACAACATTATGCGGATCAATCCCCATCTTTTTAGCCCAGTAATGCTTGGCTACCGCACCAAACATTTGCTGAGGAGATTTTGCAGATGATGGAATATTAACCATTTCAGGAAACTGATGCTCAAGCAACTTAACCCATGCCGGACAACATGAGGTAAGAATAGGCAATTTACCACCATTTTTGATTCTGTCGAGCATCTCATTTGCTTCTTCCATAATAGTAAGATCCGCAGCAAAATCTGTGTCAAATACATAATCAAAATTCAGCTTTTTAAGAGCAGCTACCATTTTACCTGTAGAAATTGTTCCCGGCTCTTCAGCGAATGATTCGCCAATTGCTACACGAACTGCCGGAGCAGTTTGAGCAATTACTACTTTACTTGGATCAGCAAGAGCTTCGATAACTTCCTGATTATAGGTAATTGATGTTAGTGCGCCTGTTGGACAAACAGATACACACTGACCACAGAATGTGCAGTATGTATCTGCAAGCTTGCTATGGGCTGCCGTATCAACAACGGCGCCAAAGCCTCTTTCTGTTCCGGAAAGAATTCCCACCTTCTGCATGTCATTACAAGCCGTTTCACAACGACGACACATTATACATTTATTTGGATCACGATAGATGGATTTATTGGCGCGATCCGCAGGATAGCTTGATTCCTCACCTTCATAACGAATTTCATGCACACGATACTCTGCCGCAAGATCCTGAAGCTCGCACTCTCCTGACTTTTTACACGTCAGACACTCTTTTGGATGATCTGATAAAAGCAGTTGCAAGATAGTACGACGGGCATGAAGAACTCTGGCGCTGTTAGTTATTACAACCATGCCTTCTTCACAAGGTGTACAGCAGGAAGGAGCCAGATTGTTTCTGCCATCAACTTCTACCACACATATTCTGCATGAACCGACCTTGTTTTTTACATTGAACTCTTTAAGGTCTACATAACAAAGAGTGGGAATACCGATATCAAGAGACTTTGCAGCTTCAAGAATCGTGGTTCCCTTTTCAACTTCAATTGAAACACCATTAATTGTTAATTTAACTTTAGACATTTGACAAACCTCCGGGAACCAGATCAACAGAGTTGAACTTACATACTTCGTAACATTTACCACATTTAATGCAGTCATCCTGAACAATTATGTGTACGCCTTTAACCTCACCTTCAATACAACTTACAGGACATTTTTTGGAGCAAAGTGTACAACCTACACAGGAGTCGTTAATCACATATTGATATAGCTCCTTACAAACAAAGGCGGAGCATTTCTTATCAACGATATGTTCTTTATACTCTTCGGGAAAGAATTTAAGAGTAGACAATACCGGATTAGGAGATGTCTGCCCAAGTCCGCAAAGAGATGTATCTTTGATAACCTGCGATAGTGATTGGATATCATTCAGGGTATTTTCATCAGCTGTACCATTGGTAACTTTTTCCAAAAGTTCAAGCAGACGTTTGTTACCTATACGACATGGAGTACATTTTCCGCAAGACTCATCAACAGTAAAATCAAGATAAAATTTCGCAGTATCGACTATACAAGTATCTTCATCGAGAACAATCATACCACCGGAACCCATCATTGATTCAAGTGCTTTAAGACTTTCATAATCAATAGCTGTATCGAAATATTTTACCGGGATACAACCACCGGAAGGTCCTCCGGTCTGAATTGCCTTTGCCTTCTTACCATTAGGAATACCACCACCAATCTCAAAAATTATCTGATTAATAGTTGTTCCCATCGGAACCTCAATCAAACCGGTGTTATTAATCTTGCCCGCCAGAGCAAATACTTTAGTTCCAGGACTGGACTCTGTTCCGATTGATCTGAACCAATCTTTTCCCTTTAGGATAATTGCAGGAACATTGGCAAATGTTTCAACATTATTTACGATCGTCGGTTTGCCGAATAATCCCTCTACAGCTGGGAAAGGAGGCTTTGTGGTAGGTTCGCCACGATAACCTTCTATTGAGTGAATAAGAGATGTCTCTTCGCCACAAACAAAAGCTCCGGCTCCAAATTTTATCTCAAGATCAAAAGAAAAATCGCTGCCAAGAATATTATCTCCAAGGAGCCCTTTTTCTTTGGCTTTATCTATTGCGCGATTAAGCCTTTCAATTGCAAGAGGATACTCTGCACGAACATAAACATAGCCCATTGAAGCACCAATCGCATAACCTGCAATTGCCATCGCTTCAATTATTGAGTGAGGATCGCCTTCAATAACGGAGCGATCCATAAATGCTCCGGGGTCACCTTCGTCGGCATTACAGACAACGAATTTTGTATCGCTTTTCTGTTGAGCTGCAATTTTCCATTTAAACCCTGTAGGAAAACCACCACCACCGCGACCTCTTAGCCCCGCACCTTCGATCTCGGCAACAACATCTGCAGGAGTCATCTCCGCAAGTGTTTTACCAAGAGCCTGGTAACCATATTGTTTTATGTAATCATCTAAACTGTCGGGATCAATAACGCCGCAGTTACGTAGTACGATTCTGTATTGTTCTATCACAAGCGCCTCCTAATCCAGACATGTCTTAAATTTGTTTCCGATAACGTATTTGCTGATTTTCAACTCGTTGCCTATGTGCATATCTACAACGTTTTCAGCATCTTCAACATTTACCGGACCAAGCAATATAGATTCATCTCCGCGCTTGATTTCCATAGTTGGTTCGTTGTAACACATGCCAACACATCCAGTTTGCTTTACTTTTACACAGCCGCTAATACCGCGTTGCTCGATTATTTCCTGGAGAGCCTTCATTACCTCTTTGGCTCCGGCAGCAATTCCGCAGCTACTCATGCCAACAAGAACTTCAACGCAGTCACAACTCTCTTTTTTATTTCTCAGCTCATCGCTGTAAGTTTTAAGCTCATCAAGATTATTAAACATTTTCTTCACCTAGCTCCTGTTCAACTTTTGCCAAGATCTCCCGAGTTTGATCAGGAGTTACATTGCCGTATGTTTTATCGTTAATAAGCATTACCGGCGCTAGTCCGCACGCTCCGATACAACGCAAGCTATCCAGTGACCATTTACCATCGGCTGATGTTTCGCCATCTTTTATGCCTAGTTCTTCAGTAAGAACATCTAAAATACCCATTGCGCCTTTCACATAGCAAGCAGTACCGGTACAAACCGATATTCTGTATTTACCTTTAGGTTCAAGATTAAAAAATGAATAGAAACTTACTACGCCGTAAACTTCTGCTAAATGAATATTTAGCTTTTTAGCTACTACTTTTTGCACTTCTTCCGGTAAATATCCGAATATCTCCTGGGCTTTATGAAGCACCTGGATCAGATATGCACGGTTTTTCTGAGCATCATCACCGATATTCAAGGTGCTGATATAGGTGCTAAGCTCTTTAAAGCCTTTTTTAGCAACCGCTCCGCTGCACTTTGTTGTCATGGTTGTCTCCTAATTAAATTAAAAAATTTGGGTATTCTTTTTTGTCTGAGCATTCTATAAAACACTTGACAACTATTATTTTTAATATAAAAGCGTTGTCTTTTCAGTATCTTAATAAATATTCAGTCAGGATCATTGCTGAAAGCAACATGGAAGGGAAACCCCGTAAACCTGCTATTCTTTGACGGGGGTGAATTATAGCAAAATTAAGCAAAAAATAACGCTTTTTTATCGTTTTATTGCCAATGAAAGCACCTTTCCCAATGGTGCATTGCGAGATTCTAATCGTTTTTTTATGTAAATTTGTTAAAAAGTTATTTTATTACAAAATAATATTTGTGCGAGTTTTTGCCTGTTTTTAATCAAGTATAAAATAGAAGATCTCAAAATTGTCGGTTAATCATCACCTCCACCGGAATCAGAAAAAGAATCATCATCACTGCCACCGTAAAGGCTATCAGCAATATTGCTACCTATTAAGTTAAAAAAATGGCGTCTTTTTATTATTATAAGCAGTACACCTATGATTAGAAGGGGATAATGCCAATGTTCCTGGATTTGCAAATCCTGTGGAATTTTTTCAGGAAAGAATATTGAAATACCTCCCATAATAGCCATTAGAATCCCCATTGATAAAAGCAACATATTATCCCCCTTGTTATTATCTATTGGTTAGATCATCCTATATGTTTGGTTTATAGCAATCAATAACAAAAATAAAATCTGATTGCAATCTCCAGAAAAACAAAAACGATTAATCAACTTTTATTGAAATGCAGTATTTATTAGAGATTGGCATACAATTTACGCAAATAGATTTTTATTTTAATACTTCTGCATTAATCTTATATCCGACTCCATAAACAGATTGAATTACATCTATATCATCAAAACATATTTATATTCTTTTGCGAATGTTCTTTCCAATATGCGCAGTCCCAAAAATCATGATCTTGGGGGGCATAGAGCTCTTCTTCAGAAATATATTTGCCTGGCCATAAGGCTTCATCTTCCAGCCCTTCAAAAGCAGCACTTGTTGATGCACTCCCAACCAAATACCTTGAATCTATGTTTGCACGATCCTTCCTTGAATGTAGGCAAGCTATGCCCTTTGGAACGATCACGCAAATATAAATCCAATTACAGCAACATTTGAACCGGATATTTATGAAACATCCGTGCTATGGTTCTCTGTATTATGATTAATTTGTTCGCCTTATACTTATAAAGGAAGTTTTTTGATAGTTTTTGCTCTTTTTCTGTTGGCAAGACAATAACGTCTCAATAATAGGTATAATTCGTTTCAACACGGATACAGTTACTATGCCCTTTTCAAGAGGTGTAACGCAGCTCAGGCGCGCTTACTGCGAAACAGCAGGAAAACGCTGAATCCGTCAATATAGCATTGGTAGACCACTAGGTTTCAATAACATTGACTATGACAATATTATTGATTATATTAGCTGCCATTAAAATTATCAGCTTAATAAATTTCAATATTTTCCTAAATCAAATAATTACCACCGGAGCGAGAGCTATGTTGCCTTACAGATTTGTATTACCCGAATTCAAGTAATAAGTGCATAACCAGTTAATCTATTTTTCTTTATGCCAGTTAGCTCCTCAAAAACCTCATATGGAGTTTTATACCCCAAACATTTTCTAGGCCGACTATTAAGCTTGTGTA
>QZLD01000021.1 GCA_004796385.1 Gammaproteobacteria bacterium
GCTGAGGAGTAATAACTACATTACGTGTTGGCATAAATGCTCCTGTTCAAACACCTTTATTGGCATATTATGCCAATTTGAATAAATTTGAAAGTATAGCACTCACAAAAATCAACCAAACTGCCCGCACACAAATAAGTAGCTAATATCTTATATACACAAGAAGGTTATAAATATGGTTACAGACATATTAAACAGCTCCTTCTTTGATTAAGACATTAAGTAGCTCATGAGTAAATTGACTTTTTTGTGAAACATCAATATGTGATCCATCCGGGCATTCAAAATCCAAGTTTTCATAATCTCGATAATCTATAAATGTTACCAAAGGCGATATACTCAACTTTTTCTTAGCTTGAATCCAAGTGCTTTTGGGATAACGAATATCATCAATTTTTTCAACTATGCCACTTTTAGGAAAATTTATTAGCGTTACCTTTACCCCCCTATCTGTTAGCTTTTGCAGAGCATTTCTAAGTCTAGACACATCGTCAGCTGAAATTGATAGCATATTTCTTTCTTTTAAAACTTCTGCAACCACCTTTTTTTCAAAGTCACTGACCGAAGTAAAGCGATTATTCTCAACAGACCTTCCAAAATGGCGCAAACCCCTTTGTAAATAAAACATAGGCATTTTAACTTTTGTATAATCAGCATCCCTCCCCCTATTAGTCTTTGTAATCAAGTAATTTGCACCAATACTTCTATTGCCTAATAATATTTCGGGCCACAGATCTGGAGGCACAATACTTGAATAAAGTGCTGAAAATGACATAAGATTTGCCTTTAATATTTCTTCAATCTTAGGCTGCCACAACCCCCTAAACTCACTTTTATAAAAATCAATCCATTTACCTGCTTTGCCTCTTTCCTGCTTATTAAACATCTTTTCAATTGGAGCAGAAACTAATATTGAACCAGCTACATCACCATCTTCTGCTAGGTTCTCTAAAACTTCTAGGAATGGGGATCCATCAACAGATAACTGTACAGGTATTTTCTCAAGCTCCCTATTTATTACCTCCAAGTCTATCCCCAGTTGAGAGCGAGAAGAACCAACTATTATTACAGCACCCCCACCCAAATCTGACGCTAGCTCTCTTTGGCTAGCCCAAAGTCCAGCACTATCACGAACATTAGGCTCTAACCCTTTCAACCTGGCAATATTTTCAGCTAAAACCACAATAAAAGCACCGGCCACCAGTGATAGCAGCAGTTTTTTTGCCAATCCATCATCAGGTACTTTTCTGCTAAAACTGGAAGTATATAAAGGCACGACTATCTCCTGTTGAAAAGATTGAAATCAAGAATATCGACGCGCTTATGCCAAAACAAATAATTACAGGGTGCACACTTTCAAGCAGGTCATCCAACATTTTATCTTTACGTCTGTATTGATAACATAAAGTTAAAATAATTACCGCCAAAGCAATCACTTTATGGCCGTTTAATTCAGGCAGAACCAATAACTTTAAATCAATTAACGACTCTAAAATTCGCAATGTGACAATAAATTCTGAGCTTCTAAACGGAATCCAAACCATAGATACCACTACAAATGTAATTAGCACCACTAAAATGTTCGGTAATTTTAGGTATTTTTTTGATTTAAGCCACCTGTCAACAACCAATAACATACCATGCACCCCTCCCCACAAAACAAAATTCCACGAAGCACCATGCCATAACCCACCTAGCAGCATTGTTATAAGCACATTCCTGTATAATATAAATTTTCCTTTTCTATCCCCTCCAAGGGAGATATATAAATAATCTCTTAACCAAGAAGATAATGTTATATGCCATCTGCGCCAGAAATCCGAAAAACCTAGCGCTGAATACGGCGACTTAAAATTATCCGGCAAAGAAAATCCTAACATTAAGGCTGTACCAATAGCACAAAGAGAATACCCAGCAAAATCATAATATATTTGCATTGAAAAGCAAAAAACCGATAACCAGTTTTCAAATAAGTTAATAGTTAGTTGCCCTGAAAAAAAACTATCTACAAAAGGTGAGAACAGAGCATCAGCTAATACTATTTTTTGGAATAAACCAAAAATGATCAACCCTGCCCCCCAAGACATTCCAGATAAAGAAAGTTTCTTTTCCTCTACGCACTGAGGCAAAAAATCTACAGCTCTAACAATTGGCCCCGCTACTAACTGCGGAAAAAAAGTCACGTACAAACTAAAATCAAGCAGAGAATTAGAAGGCTGTATTTTTTTTCTATACACATCTAGCGTATATGATAGTGTTTGGAATGTATAAAACGAAATTCCGACTGGCAACAACACTTCTGACGTAACCGGAGAATATTCAACTCCCACCGAAAGCATGATCTGACAAAATGACTCTATCAAGAAATCTGCATATTTAAAATATCCCAGTATGCCGAGGTTCACAACTAAACTGAATATTAGAAATATTTTTCTTTTTATCCTACCAACGCATTGACCTAAAAGTTTCGCAATAAAATAATCTGTAAAAGTTGAAATCCAGATTAATACTACAAAAGGAGGTGACCATGCCGCATAAAACAGATAACTTGATATCAGAAGAACAGCTTTCTTAAACTTCCAACTGGAAACAACGTAATAAATAGAAAGAACAATAACAAGAAAAATTACGAATGATAAACTATCAAACTGCATTTGCCTTCACCAATTTATTCTTCACAATATAGCCATGTAATTTATACTAATTAATCAACCAACAAACTGTCCTGTCCCAAGATACGCAGTCAATATCTTATCACCCCATAAAAGAGCGATAAAACCAGCCGCCGCCAAGTAGGGGCCAAAAGGAATAGGGATATTTTTATCTCGTCCCATAATAATTACCATAGCTATCCCTATAACTGCACCAACAAAAGATGAAAAAAGAATGATTACAGGAAGCATTTTCCACCCCATCCATGCACCAAGAGCAGCTAGTAACTTAAAATCACCATACCCCATCCCTTCCTTGCCCGTCAAAATTTTAAAGCCATGATATACAGTCCAAAGGGATAGATAGCCCAAAACTGCACCATAGATTGAAGATTTCAAATCAACATCAAGCACCCCAAACATACTTAATAAAAGGCCTAACCATATCAAAGGCTGGGTAATTGAATCTGGGAGAAGCTGAGTATCAAAATCAATCATCGTTAGCGCGATCAAACACCACGTCAATAATAAACCTGCCAATGTCATCCATGTAACACCAAAATAGATAGCCACCAATAATGATAATACTGCTGTTACAAATTCAACTATCGGATAACGAACAGAAATTTTGGCTTTACACTCGGAACACTTACCTCCTAAAAATAGATAACTTATGACAGGTATATTCTCAATAGCTGATATCTTATGCCCACATTTTGGGCAGCGGGAACGAGGAACAACTAGGTTGAAATTTACATCTAACCACTTTTGCTCTTCTTCGTTTAACTCCATCTTTAAAATTTCTTTAGCGCTAAGAACAAATTCACGCTGCATAATAATTGGTAACCGATGAATCACTACATTCAAAAAGCTACCAACCAGCAAACCAATAACAAATACCAAAATAAAAAATGCAGCAGGGGTCTGCTGCATAAACAAAATTAAATTTTCCAATACTTTTTCCTATTTTGATATTTTATTGTTGCCTGACTAAGCAGATCAGTTCAAACATAAAAACATTGTATTTATACCACCGCTCCCATCTGGAATATCGGCAAGTACATAGCAATTACTAATCCACCAACTAGCACACCAAGAACCACCATGATTAGCGGTTCCAGCAAGCTACTTAAACCATCTACAGCAGCATCAACCTCTTCCTCATAAAAATCAGCTACTTTATTTAGCATGGTATCAATTGATCCAGATTCTTCACCAATTGCAACCATCTGCACTACCATACTTGGAAAAAGTCCGGTTTGCTTCATAGCTAACTGTAACTGCTGACCAGTTGATACCTTATCCTTCATATCCAAAATAGCGTTAGAATAAACAATATTCCCAGCAGCTCCAGCAACAGATGACAATGAATCAACCAATGGCACACCCGCTGCAAACATAGTGGATAAAGTCCTGGCAAAACGCGCAACCGCAGCCTTGTTTAATATAGCTCCAAAAATCGGAGCCCTTAAAAGGACCCTGTCCACGAAATACTTAAATTTTGGAAACCTGTGCTTACCTTCAATAAATCCAAATACGCCAAGTATGACCCCGCCGAAAATCATATACCAGTATTCAACGAACAAATCCGACAATCTCATTACAAACTGCGTAAATGCAGGCAATTCTGCCCCAAAGTTTTTGAAAATTTGTGCGAACTGAGGTACAACCCAAATTAATAGGACAGCAGTAACTACAAAAGCAACCACCAAAACTGCTGTTGGATAAAACATTGCTTTTTTGATTTTCTTTTTAATAGATTCTGTTTTTTCTTTATATGTAGCAATTTTATCCAAAAGGCTTTCTAGCGCACCAGATTGCTCCCCGGCACTAATCAAGTTTACAAACAGCTCATCGAAATGCCTGGGATGCTTTGATAGCGCTTCTGCAAGGGTGTTTCCTTGCTCAACATCATTTTTTATTGAAAGAACCATCTCCTGCATCGATGGATTATCATGTCCTTTACCAATAATATCAAAAGCTTGAACAATTGGGACACCAGAGGATATCATAGTTGCTAACTGCCTACTGAAGACTGCAATATCGCCTGGTTTAATTGGCTTTTTATTAGCTGATGCAAAAAGATCAGACTTTTTCTTTACCTTACTAGGAGTTATACCTTGCCTACGAAGATCAGCCTTGACCAGCATAGGATTTGCCGCAATAGTCTCGCCTTTAATCTTATTTCCTTTTTTATCCTTACCTTCCCAGGCAAAGGTAGGAATCTTTTTTTGTTTGGCTGCTTTTTTGGTTTTTTGCGCCATTTTGACATCCCTTTTCTAATTTTTCACACTGATAACTTGTAAGTATAGATAGAAAACTACTCTTTTGTAACCCTGTTTATCTCTTCCAGACTTGTTACTCCATCCTTTACCTTATTAAGCCCAGACTGCCTTAGGTCAGCTATCCCCTCTTTTGCTGCCTGATCGCCAATTTCTAGGGCATTACCACCCTCCATAATTATGCGCCCAATCTCTTCACTAACAGGCATTACCTGATAAATACCTACCCGGCCTTTGTAACCCTCGACACATTGATCACAACCCACTGCGCCATATATCTGCAGATCATCGATTTCATCTTCTTTAAAACCCTCTTCAACCAAGGCCTCTTTGGGAATATCTACAGGCTTTTTACAGTGGGGGCAAAGGCGACGCGCCAAGCGCTGAGCGATAATTAAGCTTACCGCTGAAGCAATATTAAATGCAGGCACTCCCATATTCGCAAGGCGAGTAAGGGTTTGCGGAGCGTCATTAGTATGCAGAGTGGAAAGCACCAAGTGACCAGTAAGAGCAGCTTTGATCGCAATTTCAGCAGTTTCCAGGTCACGAATCTCACCCACCATAACAATATCTGGATCTTGTCGAAGGAAGGCCCGCAGAGCAGAAGCAAAGTCAAGTCCCGCTCGCGGATTGGTATTTACCTGATTAATACCAGGTAAATTTATCTCCACCGGATCCTCTACTGTAGAAATATTTCTGTCGTCAGTATTCAGAATATTAAGGCCTGTATACAAAGAAACTGTCTTACCACTTCCTGTTGGGCCGGTTACCAAGATCATGCCATAAGGGCTTGCTAGCGCTTTTTCATACCTCTCACGTTGAACATCTTCATATCCAAGCTTCTCAATGCCAAGCATTGCACTGCTAGAGTCAAGGATACGCAATACAATTTTTTCGCCCCATATTGTCGGGCAGCTATTTACACGAAAATCAATTGATCTCTTTTTGGTTATATTCATCTTGATACGGCCATCCTGAGGGACTCTCCTCTCAGCTATATCAAGGCGAGACATGACTTTGATTCGCGCAGTAATTCTGTTTGCCAGAGAAACCGGCGGTGACGCCACTTCATGCAGTACACCATCCTGGCGGAACCTTACCC
>QZLD01000236.1 GCA_004796385.1 Gammaproteobacteria bacterium
AGGAGAGCAATATGATCCATTTCACGTCATCAGCCATCAAAATTTTGCAAAATCATTTACCTAAATCTCCTGACGCCGGTTTTCGCCTGCTTATAACAAGAAACTGCGCCAGTATACAATACACACTGCGCCAGGAAGAAAGCTCTCTACCTAACGATGAAATAATTGAAATCGGCGAAGGAATTAAGTTATTTATTTACGCTGATACATTCCCCCTCGTAGACAATACTACTGTAGATTTCGTAGAAGATAAGGCTAAAAGCGGCTTCACATTCGATAATCCAAACGTAATTATACCCAACTGCTCCAGCTGTGAATCAACTTGTCAGGAGGCATTATGAACCTGCACTCCACTCTATCGAAAGAAATGGATACTTTAATCTCAACAGAAGATTTTCTTAATTTTTTTACTATTCCCTACGACGAGGATGTTGTTAAAGTTAAACGATTGCACATACTGCAAAGATTCCATGATTATGTTAGACATAATGACAATGACATGCCTGATACAGCAGAGGAACAATACATATGGCTACAACAATGGTTGACGCAGGCATATGATGATTTCGTAGTTTCAGATGCCATAACCGAAAAGGTATTCCGTGTATTCAGAATGACTCCTCGCGCAGAAGGCGGCAGCAACACCTTTGTCCCACTGGAGGAAATATTCCAATGATGCCTCCTTATGCAGCAACTGAAATACATTGGGAATGCGGTGATGCTGTACGACTGATTCGGAATGTACGCAACGACGGCACCTATCCGGGCAAATACCGTGGTGATCTTCTGATAAAACGTGGGCGCATTGGTCATATTGTTGATATTGGTACGTTTTTACAGGATCAAATTATATATTCCGTACACTTTCTGGAAGAAGGCCGTATTATAGGTTGCCGCCCGGAAGAGTTGATTGATATTGATGAAGAGTGGATTGAATCACAGTTTGAGTTTCGTGAATGGGTGAAACCGGCATGTGATATCCCGCTTAGTGATGGTGCAAATATTCCGGAAGGTGATAAAGGCCAGGTCATCAAGGTAATGCGTATTCCGCCGGATAAGGTTGCATACCATATCCATTTTGAATCTCAACCGGGACGCTTGTTACAGATACCTGAAGGACTACTTGTAAGCAATGAATCATCTACAAATTGAAATAGCCGAAACAGATGACATCCCCGCTCTTGCAGAGTTATTAAACACATTATTTTCACAGGAGAAAGAGTTTGCTCCTGATAATGAAAAACAGACCGAGGGGCTGAAGAAAATTATTAACTATCCTGAGAAAGGAATAATTCTTCTGGCAAAGCAAGATAAGAAAATTATTGGGATGGTTAATCTACTGCTTACAGTTTCCACTGCTATGGGCAAACGTGTTGCCCTGCTTGAAGACATGGTAGTTTCTCCGGATTGTCGTCACAAAGGAATTGGCTCTAAACTGTTAACAGAGGCAATTTCACTTGCTAAGAAAAATGATTGCGGTCGCATAACCCTTCTCACAGATAAAACAAATAAAATGGCTCATAACTTCTACAAAAAACAAGGGTTCAAAGAATCAACCATGATACCGCTGCGCCTGGCATTACACTAATGATATATAATCATCATTAGCCAAATCACAAGGAGAGTTGCGTGACAAGTCCATCAGGCAAAGATGAAACAAGCAGATATGTATTACCCAAAATTGCAAGAATCCCCATTAATCGCTGCAATCTCTCTGCCGATATCATCGGCAGTCTCACCTTTCAGGAACATCCTACAAACATCCATATAGATGGCGTTGACTCTCTCTACAAAGAGTTGTTCCAGCGCCTTGATTTACTCCGGTCCAAAGAAGAGCGCTCGCAACTTTTTTTAGACTACGTTGATGTTATGTTTTCATTAAATAACCTTGAAATAGCCGGCTACAATGCCGACAAAAAACACAGAAAAAAGGCTACATTTTTAAAGATGGCAAGGGGGTGGTCATTTGACCCTGACGGCAGAGAAGCTGCGGTACTCAAAGGGTGGGCACAGTCAAGATTCGGACTGGTTCCACGCTTTCACATCTCACGAATTGAAACACCTGACTGCGAGGCATATCTTAAATATCAGGAGATGCGTAGTGCAGGTATCTACAATACCAATGCGGTTGACGGGCAACTTGATCTGCTTTTCTCATTCTCACAATACGAACTGAAAAGACGTTACAAGGATAAAACACACATCACTCTATACAGAGGCGTTAACAATATAAACCAATATGAGTTAATTGATAAAACGGACAAAAGAGAAAGAGTAATCCTGCTAAATAACCTCAACTCCTTTACCGATAATAAAGATAGAGCAGAAGAGTTCGGCGACTATATACTACAGGCGGATATTCCCATTACAAAAATCATTTTCTTCCATAATCTGCTACCTACAATGCTCAATGGAGAAAGTGAATATGTTGCGCTGGGAGGACTCTGTAAAGTAAAACAGATTTGGTAACTACTTATTAAGCCTCCCCCTCAACTGCAATACCATTCTTTCACTATGCTTTATCATCTTTTCATGATTGCACTATCTAATTGATTATAGTAGTTTAACTGTAATTATAAATTCCCGTTGGATTATTTTAATATTCAGGCAATAGAGCTTTTGCATAACGGGATATAAAAATTATTATATCGGAGGAGAAACATGAAAAAATCAATTATTGGTTTAGGCATTTCATTATTTATTTCAACAAATTCTATCGCAACCATAACTAATGATCCTTATTTTTTGGAACAATGGTCTCACAACAATACAGGACAAACAGGAGGAATTACCGATGCAGACATTGATCTGCCTGAAGCATGGCAGATAGAAACAGGCAATAAAGATATCATGGTGGCAATAATAGACTCTGGAATAAATATCAATCACGAAGATCTTAAAGATAGAATCTGGACAAATACCGCTGAAATACCGAATAACGGAATAGACGATGATAACAATGGATTTATAGATGACATAAACGGCTGGAACTTCCAAAACAATTCAAGTGATGTAAGTGATTACATGGGACATGGAACACTGGTAACAGGAATAATCGCAGCGGTTCCAAATAACAACAAGGGTATTGCAGGTATTGCTCAAAATGTAACCATAATGCCTATACGCATACAACAAAAAGAAAACCCTGACGAAACCCAGTTAAGCAATGCAATTACATACGCGGTTGACAATGGTGCGGATATTATAAACATGAGTCTGGCTGGTAGAAATTATTCAGCAAAGGTAAAAACCGCTGTTGATTATGCCCACCAAAACGGAGTTTTAATGGTTGCCTCTGCCGCTAATTACGGCACAAACAATGATACCTCAGCGGCATATCCAGCATCATATGGCTCTCCAAGCATAATTTCCGTTGCAGCGACTGATCACAGCGATGGACTGGGAAATTTCGGTTTTGTCGCAGGCTCATCCTGTTATGGTGCAACCAGTGTTCATGTTGCCGCTCCCGGAGTGGATCTGCGCACCACCGGAGTATTGTTCGGAATGAACGCAAACAATTCATATACAACTATTAGCGGAACATCTCTATCAGCTCCGATAGTAAGTGGAATAGCAACATTAATGCTTAGCCTTGATCCATCATTAACACCGGAACAGATAAAACAAATTTTAATAGAAACTTCCGACGAAGTATCCGAACTATCAGGTTTGGTGCAGGCCAACGGCAGGGTTAATGCGTACAAAGCATTATCCTATGTATCGCAAAATATAGAGACAGAAGAAGGTGAAGGTGAAACAGAAGAAGGCCAAGTAGAAGAAGGTCAAGTAGAAGAAGGCCAAGTAGAAGAAGGACAAACGGAAGAAGGACAAACGGAAGAAGGACAAACGGAAGAAGGACAAACGGAAGAAGGACAAAC
>QZLD01000020.1 GCA_004796385.1 Gammaproteobacteria bacterium
CTCTTTGGTGGCATTAACACAATCAAAGAGGAATCATTATGACAAATAAAATCTCAAGCAATCACCAAAGGAAAATCGACAATACCCTTCTGGTTGTCGATAAAGAACACCCTCTGGACACACTCCCTTTTCAGCGATGCCCTGACATTTATCGCAACCTACTTCGGGCTTAATCCTGATTCGCCGAAAAACGCACGAGCGGAAACCGGCGCAGGAATAATAATCTCATTTTTGTCCGCTGCAATTGATGATGTACAGGATGCAATGGCGGAGAAATACTTAAATCAAAATAGCAATAATGATGTAAAAAAATGACTTGCCTGAGGTTGATCATACCAACCCCATTTTTATCCGGCCTTTTCCTCAAGCCTCATTAACCATTCATTGAATCCGTGACACATGCTCCTGATCCTTTCCACACCAATTTTCGCGGCAATATTTGGCCCATGAGTTGTTTTACGATATTCGGAGTTTTTTTCCAAACGTTTTGACGGCGAGGTTTCAACAGAGTTATTTATGGACTCAGGATCATTACCAAACTTATCAAGAACTCCCTGAGCCCAATCCTGTATTCCTTGCCTCCCTATTTCATGCTCTATTGATTCCGGGCAAGAAAAAAGTAATCCCTCAAATTCATACATCTGCACATATGGAATAAGCTTATCTTTAATAGAGCGGTGTGCATGATTGCGTATGCGCTCTTCAAGTGAACTTTTTGTTTCGCCATCTTCTTTACCTCTAAAACCGTAAAAGTCATAGAAGGTTGTAACAAAATCGAAATTATAAGAGATCCTTTGCAGCTCGGATTTTATCCGATCCAGTTTTACATCTCCCATCATATTAAATGGCGTAACATATATCCCTTTGCTCTCCAGATAGGGCGCAAGTACTTTTTGCACAAAACGCTCCTCCGTAGTACCTTCTACAGAAATACCTATTCTTACCATTCCGGACGCCCCCCTATAATATTTTTCGTCCAGATATCACCCATTCCATATTCTTCCAGCCAACATTCCAGTGATTCTCTATCTGGTCGGTTAAATACTGAGGCTCCGTTTTCCTGATCCACAACAATAAATTCTTGTGGTGCAAAATGGTTGGCAAATGCCACCGACTGCGTAGAACAAATTATCTGATGCGTTTTGGATGCTGATTTTATAATATCCGCCAATACATCCAACGCAGCAGGATGCAAACCAAGTTCCGGCTCATCAAGAATAATGGTTTTCGGACGCTTGAAATCCGGCTGAAGAAAAAGCGTTGCCATACAGATAAACCTGGCAGTTCCATCCGACAACTGATTAGCAGAAAAAGGAGTTTCATAATCACGATGTATCCAGCGCAACAGAAGTTTTTCCTCTCCTTCTGCACCTACCGGCTCAAGAAAAAAGTCATGAAAAAACGGCGCCACCGTCTGAATTGCCATCACGATATCACGGTAATTTTTTTCATATCGTTGTTTCAAAAAGTATAAGAACGAAGCCAGATTGCCGGCATCAGGATAAAAGTATGAACTGGAACTCAACTCCTGAGCCTGTTTGAATCCCGCCGTTATACTGGTGTCATGAAAGTGATAAACACGACATTTCTGCATATATTCACGGATATATTTACGCACATAATCACTATCCGCTTCACCACCGGGTAAAATACCACTTTCACCTAATTGCCCCTTGATACTAAACTTTTTGCTCGACCCATCAAAAGTACAATACTCTTTATCAAAAACCAGAGCATCATTCGTCACCCCATAAGAAAACTCAGCATAATAGCCATTACTGCCTACATCTATATCAATCACAATCTTTTGTGTGTTTTTTGCTCCGAAGTGAAAAAATGTATTTGCAAATCCGTTTTTCTCTACATAGTTTTGTAATTTGCCTTCTGAAAGATTTCTTAAAAAATTAAACAGCGATATAAAATTAGATTTTCCGGCTCCGTTTGCCCCTATGAGAATATTTATGGAACCCATCTCAATATCAAGCTTTTTAATTGATTTAAAGCCTTCAGCTTTTATTCTATGCAGATGTGTATTTTGACTTTCTGTCATAACACGCTCCCGTAAACACATTAATAGTAAAACCCTCTTTCAAGAAAATTCATAATACAATGCTAAAAACAACAAAGCACTCTATAAATCAAAAACTTCACACATTGAACAACCAAATAATTACTGCTATATTTCTGTTCGTTATTTTAATTCAAATTAAGGAGGGTTCTGATGATTGTAATAAAAACCTTCCGGGTTACTGAGTAGTAAAAATCAAATAACCCGGTTTTCAACCGGGGCACATAAAGCCCCTCTGTTTAGTATCTACGCGCAATTTATTAAAATAGCGCAGGGGTTTTATTATGACAAACCAATATTCTTTATCTCAATTAGGGTGGAACCATTTTTTTCAACAGCAACTTACTCTTGAAGAATGGGAAGATTTAATCCCGGCAAGAGTCGTTGAACAACAGCGTTCCGAAGTTACTCTGCTATCCACTATCGGTTCAATAACATTAAAAACTGTAAAAGCAATGCCCCCTCTTGTAGTTGGGGACTGGTTGCTAATAGATCAGAATTACCACTTTTATCGCCTTCTGGAACGGTCGTCGCTGTTTCATAGGAAGGCGTCAGGAGCAAAGATAGACTCGCAACTGATTGCAGCCAATGTTGATACGCTGTTTATCGTTTCATCATTGAATCAGGATTTTAATCTAAACCGAATAGAGCGTTATCTTTCTTTAGCCAGTGAAACGGCTGTAGAACCCATAATAGTTCTAACAAAACTGGACTGCTGCAATAATCACAGCTCATACATAGAGCAAATCAACGAGATAGATTCCATGTTAAATGTTATCGCTATCAATGCTCTTGATCAAAACAGTGTTAGCCAACTTGCCCCTTGGTGCTGCCCCGGTAAAACAGTTGCTCTTCTTGGCTCTTCCGGTGTAGGGAAATCGACCCTGCTTAACACTTTGACCGGAGCATCAAATCAGAAAACCAACTCTATCAGAGAGGATGACAGTAAAGGCAGACACACAACAACCTCACGATCAATTCATCTGCTCTCTTCAGGAGGATTAATTCTGGACACCCCCGGAATGAGGGAATTACAGCTTTTTGATTGTGAACAGGGGGTTGAGACTGTTTTTGCAGATATTGCGGATTTGGCATCACAATGCAGGTTTTCCGATTGCAACCATAACGATGAACCAGGCTGCGCTGTCAGATTGGCTATTGAACAGGGAGCTATTGATGAAAGAAGGCTTATAAATTATCTGAAGCTGAAAAGAGAGCAGGAGTTTAACAGCGCCTCTCTTGCCGAAAAAAGGGCTAAAGACCGGGAATTCGGCCGCCATGTACGCTTAGTTATGAAAGAGAAACAGCGAGAGAAAAATCATTCTTAAAGACATTTACCCCCGGCAATGGTAGCTTATAATTATTAATAATTTGTGAGGAGAAACCATGCGTACATTTGCAATAATATTTACCATTGCCGGGATTGTGATTTTTCAAATGATGGCAAAAGATCTATTTCCTAATGGCGGCATCAAAAGAACTTTAGCTGCAGGCGCTGTCGGAGCTGTTTGCTGCGTTATAGGAACGTTTATAGATAAAAGACTTCAGAAGTGATTCATAAGTTATGGTTTTAGAATGGAATATAACAATTTAATACAAGACTTTGTTGAAAGAACCAAAATCAACCTTAATGCTATAGAAGAATTGAAGCACTCCGGAAATAATGTTTATGAAGTAACACAGTTCATAAACTCATTACTTGGCATGCTCATATTTCCTCAACAAGAATTTTTTAAAAATATACCTCAAATAAGCATAACCGAAGCTGAAACTGATGGATGGATAATACCAAACCCAGTTGGTTCTCATAAACAAGTTGCAAACTTATCAGTTTTTTTGCGCTACCTGAGAAATGCAGTATCACATTGCAATATTGAAGTTCTATCAAAAAATAAAGAAATAAGTGGCATTAAAGTTTGGAACATTTCAAATAATGGCACTATCAACTGGGAGTGCAAATTTTCAATTACTGAACTGAAGTCGATAGTTACAAAGTTTCATGAACTCATTAAAATCTAGCATTGCAATCAACAACTACGCATTTAGCCGTTATTGCATCGTTATAAAACATTTTCATAATCAGAAAATATTAGCTTTTGTATAATTCGGATATTTCGACACCTAAAGCCTTTGCTGCCAACTCCACTTCAAAATCAGTCATTCTACGCACCCGGGACTCAATTTTAGCAAGAGTCCCCCTGCTGATATTCCACTCTAAAAGCTGACACTTTACTGCTAACTGATCCTGAGTCAGTCCTTTTTGCTCTCTGATTTTTCTAATTGCCGAACCTGTTCTATTCATATAACTTTGCTCCGAAAACAGAGCTTGATTTTGACAGATAAAAATGCGAACATTGCTCTTAATTCGGAGCAAATTTAATTAGTTATTTCTCTCAAATGTTATTGGACACGGAATGTTGTTAGCAAAGGAGACCACATGAACACCACAGACATGTTTTGTACCTATGATTGTTGCGATGGAAAATATCAATCTATGAAATTAAATGAAACAGTTGAATTAATCAGTGATCGTCTTTTAAACTCATCTAACAATGAAATCACAACTTTTATGATTAAAAAAGAAGAAGATAATCTTCATGGCCGCTTTAATTTTTCAGATAAAGAACAATTAAGTTTATATAATTTCACTGAGATAAGTACTTTGCTATTTGTAATCAGAAATATTTGCCACAGGTTTTTTGAAGATAAAATGGATAATTCCAGCAGTATCACATGGAAACATGTCGCCAACATCGATTTCTTGATTGATAAAATTCATCATAATCTAATAATGATTAATCGCAGCAATCAGTAAATTGGCAGGCCACTAACCCGCAAATGTTATTTTTGCAGATGTAGTGGTTTGCCGGCTTTGTTTCTTACTCTTCCAAGATTGGCGAAGACCAAATTCAATAACCCACTGAATTCAAATGGATTCCTGCCTTCGCAGGAATGACGTAGTCTTTTGTTCCAACTTAGTGTTCTGAAACAATCGGCATCCTAATTTACTTCATTGAACGGTTTTTTCCAAAGCAGGTGAAAGAAGTGATCCCTTCAGATATGGATCTTGAGGATATTGCTATGTTTTTTATCTATACAAACTTCGGAGTTTGTTACCAAAACTTACTTTAAATCTCTTAAATACTGAATCTCAGCCCGAATATTCATAAAATACTCGGGCTGGTTATCATCTGTCTTATACCTTTCTTTTTCTTCTCCATGAAATCACAAGCAACATCGACAGCAGATAAAACCCTATCGATCCTCCTTTTTCTGAACTCCCTTCATCATCAGACATTCCTTCCGGATCACCCTCTTCCGGATCACCCTCTTCCGGATC
>QZLD01000001.1 GCA_004796385.1 Gammaproteobacteria bacterium
CAAAATGGCCAAGGTACCATCAGTAGATTTATTAGCATATATCAACAAAACAAATACTGTAATATCAACCGTTGCCTGCGAAAACAGTTGTATACGAAAACGTGGAAATCGCCTTATTACTGCTATTGCCGCAATAAAGGCAAAGGTAACGTAGATATATCCGGTAACAAAAAACAGATGAGGATGATTAGGCTTTAAGAGATCTTCTTTATCCAGCAATACAAACAAAACCGACATCGCAACGGCTATAAATACCCTGTAGATATTTATTATTCGCAAAGGTTTCCATGTGTAGGACTCGGTATTACGCTCCAACTCCTGCTGCATATTTTTTAAACTGATATTCTCAGGATAGGTCAACACATTTTTTCCATTTCTATGCTGTTAAATAAATTTTAGTATACCCCCTCACCAGGGTAGTAAAGATTTTTCGATTCTATCAGGGACAACTCCCAAAGCGATAAAACCCGGATTTAATATTGACTCTTTTTGGTTATATAGCAGTTCTGCGCCATCTTCCCTAATCACCTTCCCTCCTGCCATTTCCAGTATTCCTTGGGCTGCTGCAGTATCCCATTCCGACGTTTTACCAGTCCTGATGTATATATCGGCCACACCCTCAGCTATCATGCAAAACTTTAAAGAACTCCCAACACTTTTTTCGGTAACAACATCGATTTTATTAAGTAATTCAGCGCTTCTACTATCTTTATGCGAACGACTACCAACAGCTATAAAGTTATCTGGATTTGCTTTTCTTACTGTTATTTTCTTCGTAATACCGCTTTCTCTACGAAAAGCTCCCTTGTTTTTATCCCCATAATAGAAAACACCAATAGCCGGCGCATAAACAACGGACAAAACCACCCTGCCATTTTCTACAAGAGCTATATTTACAGTGAATTCTCCATTTTTATTGATAAATTCCTTGGTGCCATCCAGCGGATCTATAAGCCAATATGTTTTCCAGTTCTGACGTACGCTGTAAGGCAATAGGGCATTTTCTTCAGATACCACAGGAATATCTGATGCCAATTTTATTAATCCGTCGGTTATTATTCGATTGGCCTCTTTATCTGCCTCGGTAAGGGGAGAATGATCCTCTTTATATTCGGCTACAATTTCTCTATGTCCATTATAATAGTTTAAAATCGCTGCTCCGGCCTGCCCTGCTATAGAAATTATCTGTTCAAGATGCGCCACCATTCTTTCGGATATTTTCACTTTCAATTCTCTCTTATATTAAAATTTCTTTTATTATTGACAGGGCAGCTATTGTCCTTGATTCTGTAAAATCATCCCTTTCGAACAGCAGCTTAAAATCTGCTATTCTCCACGGGATTATTTCAATATCTTCGGGCTCATCTGGCTCAAGCCTCTTTTCATATAAATCTTCCGCTAAAACTATATTGGTTCTATGAGATATATATCCGGGCACTATTGTCAATGATTTTATAAATTCAAGCTTATTAGCACCATAGCCAATTTCTTCCATTATCTCTCTGTTAGCGGCCTCCAGAATAGTTTCACCTTGTTCTATACTTCCTTTCGGCAAAACGATTTCGTATTTTTCAGTACCAACCGCATACTCACGAATTAACAAAACAGTTTCTCGATTCAGCATTGGAACGACCATAACGGCATCCTGCCCCCGACTAAATAATCGTTCATACTCTCTTCTTTCGCCATTGCTAAAACTGATTTCAGCCCTTTCTATTCTGAAATATTCAGTTTCAGCAACTGTTGAAGAATTATGAATATGTGGTTTATTATTCCTGCTCACTATATCTCCCTGATTTTTGCTTTTAATAATAGTTAAGAATTATCCTGTGGCTGGCTTACTATACTATTTACCCATAGTAATACCGATTTTACCCTGGGCGACACTATGCTATTTGCCTCGCCAAATCTAAACCATTTATAATCCTGATGTTCCGGCTTTCCTGTTTCCGGATTTGCCAACAGACTAACATCACAACTATTTACCTGAGCAATGTAATATCTGGCCACCTTGCCCGCCCTATAAGGACCTGTTTCTTTATATATTTCGCCCCATCTGAAATCCAATTCCTCTATGGCAGTCTCTTCTTGTACCTCTCTTTTTGCAGCCTGCAATGGAGTTTCATTCTTTTCTACCATACCTTTAGGAAAATCCCAATATTGATATGCCTTTAACAACAAATATAGATATTCGCTGTTTTTTACATCCCAATACAGTATCGCTATACCTGAAGATAATTTTTTTTGGTTCATATTCTCAATTATTCTTTGCAGACTTCTTTAAGAACAGAGTACAAAATATCATCATCATAGTCATCACTAACAAAGGCTTTTCCAATTTTTTCAAGCAACACTAACCTGATTTTGCCATTTTCAACCTTCTTGTCCTCTCCCATTGCCTCAATATATTGCTTAGAAGTCATTCCCGACGGAGACTCAATCGGTAATTGTGCTCGCCTATGAAGATCAATTATCCTGTCGAGGTCACTCTGTTCCAAAAAACCCATTTTCCGAGACATTTCAGCAGCTATACAGGTTCCAGTTGCAACCGCTTCACCATGCAGCCAGTTGCCATACCCCATAACATTCTCTATTGCATGCCCAAACGTATGCCCAAGATTTAAAAGAGCTCTTATACCATGCTCCAATTCATCTTCCGCCACAATACCGGCCTTCGTCCGACATGAAACTTTTATAGCATATGCCAACTTTTCATGGTCTCTACAACATAGAGCCTCTATATTTTCTTCAAGCCAATTAAAAAACTCACGGTCTGCAATCAATCCATATTTAATTATTTCTGCCAATCCTGCAGATACCTGCCTTTGCTCCAATGTATCAAGAACACCTATATCTGCTAAAACACACCGAGGCTGATAAAATGCGCCTATCATATTCTTCCCCAAAGGATGATTAACGCCGGTTTTACCGCCAACAGATGAATCTACCTGGGCCAAAATAGTAGTTGGAATTTGAATAAATGACACTCCACGCCTATAAGTTGCTGCTGCAAAACCTGTCATATCACCAACAACACCGCCACCTAAAGCAATTAATGTGGCCTTACGATCATATGACAACGCCATAAGCTTATCGTAAATCAATTCTATATGTTTCAAATTTTTATATTCTTCACCGTCCGGAAGAATTAATGATTCGCATCTAAAATTCTCTTTCCCCAAAATGTTAATCAACCATTCCAGGTAAAGAGGAGCTATGGTTTCGTTGGTTATCACCAACACCTGCTTCCCGCTTATGTATTTTCCTATAGAAATGCTTTCTGAAAGAAAATCCTTACCTATTAAAATTGGATACTCTCTATCCGGTAATTCTACATTTAGACTTTCTAGTAATCCAACTTTCACCCATTCATCTCCTAATCATATTTTTTAATAGCTTTCGCCCAACAGATCAAATATTTCACTGGTTATTTGCTGTACCCCTTTACCATAAGTATCAATTTGATAATCAGCAACCTCTCTATAAAGGTAATCCCTCTGTTTCAACAACTGCTCTATTTTTTCCTTCGGATTATGACACTGCAGCAAAGGTCTGTTTTTGTTCTTTTTAGTTCTATCAAAAAGGCTTTCAACTGGTGCGGTAAGATATATTACTATTCCGGTATTCATCAGCAACCTACGATTCCGTTCGCTTATAACAGCACCGCCACCTGTAGCCATTACAATCCCTTTCTTCTGGCATAGCTGCTCTATTGCCTTACTCTCTCTCTTTCTGAAGCCATCTTCTCCTTCTTCATCAAAAATATACGGAATATCAACCCCTGTTGCCTTTTCTATTTC
>QZLD01000289.1 GCA_004796385.1 Gammaproteobacteria bacterium
TTACCTGCTTTCCTTTTATGTACGGGAACAGGTTTTCACTTTTAAACAGCTCTTTTCCAATGAAAATAGGGTAGCTTCTATCTTCCAAATCAACCTTAAGTGTTCTCATTGCTTACCAACTTTCTCCACATATTTACTTTAAATTAGATTTTATCTAATTTTGACTCTATTTCACTTAATACCGTATCTATTGTAGCGCAATCTGTGCTTACAATAATATCAGCAACATCTTCATATAGCGGTGCTCGCTGCTCGAACAGATCTTTCAACTTTTGTAGAGGGTCTTTTGTTTGTAGCAGAGGGCGGTTTTTATCTTTTTGAGTTCGTTCCATTTGCTGCTCAACAGATGTCTTCAGATAAATAACGGTGCAATATTTAATAAGGTTTAGTCGATTCTCCTCCTTGATTACCGCTCCTCCGCCTGTAGCTAAAACCATATCTTGTGTAGATTCAACCAAATCCCTAATTACATTCACCTCACGCTTTCTAAATCCATCTTCGCCTTCTGTTTCAAAGATAAGCGGAATATCAACACCGGTCCGATTTTGTATTTCCCGATCGCTATCCTGAAAACTTAATCCAAGTCTTTGAGCCAATCGACTTCCAATTGTAGACTTTCCCGACCCCATAGGGCCTACCAAACAAATCTTCATAATAAACCTAAAACCAACTACTAAAACTATATTGTGATGCGATTTTATTCAACATTCTACTCTAGCAACTGCTGATAGCAAAAGCATTACTAAATTTTCTTTTCGACCAAAATTTCCGATACTTGAAATAGAAAAGGGCGCCGCAGCGCCCTTTTTAATAATATCAACTACTAACTATAGCGATACTTTCATATCACTCTTTAGAATCTTTGGAGTAACAAAGATTAGCAGCTCAGATCGATCATCTGTTTTACTAGTAGATTTAAATAGATTCCCAACCACAGGCAGATCACCAAATAGTGGAACCTTAGTCTTGGAATCTGTAACTGTTTGCTCATAAACCCCACCCAGGACTACAGTCTCGCCATTATCTACCAACACTTGGGTATTAACCTCACGTGTGTCAATACTTGGTACACTTCTATATATTGTACCTACACTATCTTTTTTAATGGAAAGATCCATTATAATTCTATCATTAGGTGTAATCTGTGGAGTAACTTCTAAACTCAATACCGCCTTTTTAAAGGATACAGATGTAGCACCACTTGAAGTTGCTTCTTCATAAGGAATTTCTGTGCCCTGCTCAATCATCGCGGTGTGTTGGTTAGATGTGATAACGCGGGGACTGGAAACTACTTCACCCTTACCTTCAACCTCCATAGCAGAAAGTTCTAACTGTAACAGATATGAACCTATTTTGCCGATTGCCATACCGATAGCCCCTGCAGGTGAAGCCGCTGGTAAGTCGACCAATAGCCCTTCATTACCACTTCCTGCTTCTGATTCATATGCTGTAATACCACCATAGTCTACATCACCAGGACGCTTACCACCTACGCCAACCAAAAGATCATCATCATTACCGAAATATCCAACAGCAGAATATCCGAAGCGAACCCCAAGATCTTTAGCGAAATCATTATTTGCAACTACAATCCTAGATTCAATCAGAACCTGCTGCACTGGTACATCAAGTTTGGTTATCATCTTACGTACTTCCGCAAGTACATCTGCAGTATCTCTTACCATGATGACATTTGTACGCTCATCTACAGTTGAACTACCACGCGCAGACAAGATTGACGATCCTCCTTCCCCAGCAGAACCAAGCAATGCAGCAATATCACTTGCTTTTGCGTAGTTAATTTCTATAAACTCTGTTCTAAGTGGAGCCAATTCTTCAATTTGCTTTTGCGACTCGAGTTCAAGCTTTTCCTGAGAGGCAAGCTCTTCAGTTGGTGCAATCAAGATAACATTGCCATTTTGGCGCATAGATAGTCCTTTAGTCTTAAGGATAATATCCAGCGCTTGATCCCAAGGCACATTCTGCAGCCTCAAGGTTAAACTACCACCAACTGAATCACTTACTACGACATTCATACCAGTAAAGTCAGCAATAAGCTGAAGCACTGCTCTAACTTCAATATTTTGAAAGTTTAGAGTTAGTCTATCACCAGTAAACACCGCATTTTCGCGTTCTATCTCTTCCTTTTCATCCTTGGTTAAAGGTCTTAATTCAATTGTTAATAATTTATCTGACTGATATGCCAATTGCTCATAGAATTCGGTTGCAGGAGAAATTACAACTCTTGTATTTCCATCACGCATTCCAGTATCAATAGTTTTAACGGGTGTGCCAAAATCAAGAACATCTAGACGTTTTATTAATTCAGCAGGAACCTTTGTGTCTGCAAAATCTACAACTACTTGCCCAGCTTCACTGCGTACATCAACAGGTATAGTTGCATCTGAAAGTGAAATAATTACACGCCCCTCTCCAGATTCTCCTCGCCTAAAGTCCAAATACTCAACATGCGAACCATCAATTTTTTCTGCCTTTTGCATGAAATCTTTTTTGTCAGATTTAGCTTGCAATGGTGCTTTGGCAGCAGAATCTGCTGGTGCAGACTTTGCTGAATCTGCCGCGCCCAATATTAAAGCAACTTTATTTCCATCTGTTACAATAGAATAAGGGACTTGTTCAGCAAGATGAACTACAGCTCTAGTCCTTCCTCCAGCTTCAGCAGTGGTAACCTTTTCAGCAACACCGACACCCACATCTAATGACTTCTTATCTAACTTATTTACTGTTCCAACAAAATCAACAGACACTCGTGCAGGATCACCAATAGTAAAACTATTAGGCTTTCCCTCCAAAGGTGAACTAAGCTCAAATACGACCTGTACACGTTCCCCGGAAAGCGAGGACACGGATATGTCTTTAAGCTCGTTTGCGGATACGGCGCCGCTTAGCAGCACACCAACAATCAGAGCCATGTATTTAGTTAACATCCTGTTTCCAGGGCTCAATTTAGTTAGCTTATTTATACAACTTTTCATAATTATATCCTCACCGGAATTTTCTTATCTGCTTGCATCATTTAAGGTAAGTACCGCATCACGAAGTTTGCAACGCTTCCCTGTCTTAACTCGTTCAACCAATTCAACTCTTGTGCTATCTATACTAGTTATTTTGCCGGAGTTTTGTCCCATATGCTCCCCAACCTTAAGCCTATGCACAGTGCCTTCTGGAGATCTTATCAACGCCCAGGTAGTCTCATCTTGTGACATAACCCCAACCATTGCCAATGAATCAAGAGTATAGCCTTCTAGCACTTCTGTTGATCTGTCTGGATCCGGACAAAACCTAGTATCCATCTCAGGGTCATATTCTTCATTGATTGCTTTACCGCGACCAATTAAGATCACTTTGAATGGATCAGGAATGCCCTCCATTGAATAAACAACCTTTTCAATTGGTTTGATCTGTGGAGGAGCACCAATTTTCCCTCCTGGCCTAGCCTTAATTTCGTCTATCTTCTTGCGCAAATCATCATTATCACCACCGCTAATACAGCCACTTATTGACAGTGAAATAGTTCCTAAAACAGCAGCAGCTAAAATCTTTCTTATCATAACAGCAACAACCGGGCGTCCTAATTTATAATGCATTTTACTCCCCTTTGTCCCTGTATCTATAGGTAATTGCCTTAACGCTCATTGATAACTTACTTCTGCTTTTACCACCCGCAATAGAAAAATCTCGTAAGGTAACGATTCTTGGTAATGCAGCAATACCGCTAACAAACATACCGAATTCATGAAAATCACCTACAAGCTTCAGAGATATAGGCAATTCAACATACTCCTCTTGCTGCTTTTCAGATTCAGGCTTCACTAACTCAAAATCAAGAGCACTTGCTGCTCCTGTTTGAGATATATCCCGCACAAACGACTCCACCTCAATTTTGGTTGGTAATCGACTGATCATGTCATCAAACATCTCTTCCATAAGTGCCAATTGCTTTTTTAATTCATCAAGGTTTGCCGCTTTTTTCTGCTTTGCCTCAAATTCTTTTAGCTTTTCACTCTCTTCCTTTTTAACCTTCTCCAACTCAGCATATTGGTTTTGCCAATCAAAATGCCAAGCAGAACCAAGTGCAGCAATAAATAACAAAACCCAAATAATGGTTTTAGCTGCAAGAGGCCAACTCCCAATATTACTTAATTCAAGATTATTCAAATCAGAAAGATCCACTTTATACCTTCCTATGCTTTTTTTAATCGCTATGCGCGACTAGTTATCCACGGATTTCTCTTTACTTGCCTGCTTCACTTCCAGGGTAAATAGAAAGCTCTTATTCTGTCCTTCACTTTTTGCAGTAATTACCTTTAGCTTAGGCACTCCAAATATTGGTGATTTATCTAAGTTTTCCATGTACTCAGACACTCTTGACTGCGATAAAGCGGTGCCCTTTATAGTCAGCAACTTACCAACTTGTCGAAAACTCTCTAGGTAAACCTCTTTTGGCACAGTTCGGATGAATTCATTAAACAATCGCACCATCTCCGGCCTGCCAGATTGCAGGTTTTCAATTACCCCAATCCTAGCCTTCAAATCAGCTTTGCGTTCTTCAATATCTTTTATTTCTTTAATTTTTTTATCAACAATAGCAATCTCTTGTTGAATCATGTTGTTACGCTTTTTTTGATTATCTATCTGAAAATCATTGAACATATGAATGGCAAGACACACTAAGCCGGCGAATAGGGCAACTACGACAGTAAGTACGGCAAATTCAGTCTGCTTTTCTTTCCTGAGCTCTTCACGCCAAGGTAATAAATTTATCTGAGTCATTAGTCAAAGCTCCTTAGCGCTAGACCACACGCAACCATTAGTGATGGAGCATCGCTTGCAAGAACCTGAGGTTTGATTCTTTTTGCCAATAGCATTGATGCAAATGGGTTAGCTATTGAAGTCTCTGTGGCAATGCTAGGCGTTGATTCAA
>QZLD01000140.1 GCA_004796385.1 Gammaproteobacteria bacterium
ATCCTCCGTGACGAATACCTCTACAAAAAAAGCGAAGGCGGAGCGGAAGGCACAGAAATCTTCGTCTTTACCGGCAACGACGTACTTGCCAAAGGCTTTCTGCCGCGCAGAACCATCACCAAAACCGCAGAAGGCCACACCTGGAGAGACAGAAAAGGCAACAAAATCCAATATGACACAGACGGAAAAATCCAATACCTCGAAGACAAAGTCGGAGTCAGAGTAACCTTCACCAGAGACGAAAAGGGGCGCATCCATCAAGTAAAAGACCACCTTGATCACCTTATCTACACCATCAGCTACAACGACAGCGATCAGGTAACGGCAGTAGAAGACTACAGCGGCAGAAAAGTCATCTACACCTGGAGTGGGGGAGACCTCAAAGAGGTAAAAGACGTAAGAGGCAACACCTGGAAATACGAATACACAACCAAAAGTATTCACGGAAACGAATACCGTCTCATGAAAAGCAAAACCGACCCGCTGGAACGAACCACCGCCATCAAACACGAAATCCTCAGCGGTACCGTCTGCCTTGACCCGCCAAAAAAAACAGAAAATACAAATACATTTAAAGTTAGCAACAATAACAACAACGGCGGCGGCAGTTACTACAGCGTCAAAAGCATTGGCTGCCAACACAGCTACACCAACTCATCGCTTATACTCAAACAGATCAAATGGTCCGAAACCAACTACGAAACCTACGACTACTACTACGACGGAGTAGAAAAGACCCACTCCATGAGCACCACCTACCCGGACGGCTCCACAATAGAAGAAGTCTTTAACGAAGACGGCCAGCTGCTGGGCAAATACCACAACAAAGTCCTCATCAAAAAAACCACCAGAGACGGCAGAAAATTCATCCACGAAGACGAAAGAGGCCTCAAAACCATCAGAGAATACGACGAATGGCGAAACCTCAAAAAAGTCACCTACCCCGACAACACCACCGAATCGTGGACCTATAACGGCACCTACTCACAGGTATTAACCCACACCAACCAGGAAGGCACCGTCACCAAATACGACTACAACGACAACGGCACCCTGCAACAAAGAACAGAAGCACTGGGCCTTGAAGAAGAGAGAAAGACCTCATACACCTACGATAACTACGGCAACATCGCCACCATCAAAAGACATGGTGATGCGGTTACAGAAGAAGCAATCATCAAATACAGCTATGATGAGTATGGAAACACAAAAACCTTTGAATCGGCCGAAGGGATAACCACCCAATACAAAGAGCATGATGCACTTGGCAATGCCTGGCTGGTAGTAGACCCGAGAGGCAAAGAGTGGCGGTATGAGTTTGATGGAGATGGGAATACTCTTAAAAAGTATTCTCCACTTGGATATCAAGCAGAAGAAAAGTATTTCACTGAATATAAGTATTATGCAGATGGAAAACTTTGGCAGATTGTAAATCCAGAAGGAGAAACCAAATCATATTTTTATGATGCTAGTGGGTATTCTAGTAGAATTGTTGATGCACTTGGTAATGAGAAAATTATTAAAAGAGATTTTATTGGAAGAGTGCTTGAATATACTGATGCAGAGAATATAACTATCAAAAAAGCATATGATATTTTTGGAAGATTAATAAGTAAGACAGATGAGCATGGGAATAAAATGACATATGAATATCAAAATGAAGGAAATAAACCTCTGTTGTTTCCTGATTGTATTAAATTTCCAACATTTAAGCGCGAATTTATATATGATGACAACAAAAGGATTAAGCAAGTATACGATACTCCCTACTTTGGTAATAGTCGTAAATTGGTTACGGAGCTTGAATATAATGTTTTAGGAAAGCTAGCTATAGTTAAAGGCGTAAAACAAAATAAAAAAGAATATGAGTATGATAAACTTGGTCGCCCTAGAAAGATTGTTGATGCGTCTAGTGCGTCAATTGAATTCACTTACGATAACAGAAATAATATACTAAGTGTAACTGATGCTCAGCAGAGTGTTACTACATATGATTACGATAAGGATGGTCGAAAAGTTAAAGAAAAGCGGCCAATGGGTGAACAATATTTGAGCATCTATAGTGATAGTGGTTATTTGGAATATACAAAAGATCCAATAGGTAATATATCTTATTACCAATACGATGCTGATGGTCGCTTAAAAGAGAAAAAAGTCTATTCATTTGATGATCTGAATGAGCCTGAAAAAAACATCTTTTATACATATTACAACGATGGTTTATTGGAGAGCTATAATGATCAAACTACAAGTACATTATACAGCTATACACCAAACAACCAGCTTCAAAGCGAAATTATAGATTTTGGTCCATTTAAAAAAGGTTATAGTTATGATTATTATAAAAATGGAGATCTTAAAACATATACAGATCCAGAAAATCAGAGAATCTTATACACATATGATAATAATCGCCAACTTAAATCCATAACGATACCTAATGTAGGTAATTATTCTGTGGTTAATTATAAACTGAGAGAGCCAGAGAGGGTTGTATATCCAGGAGGAACAGTAAAAACAATAAGTTATGATTATTTGATGAGGTACAAGAATATTGAAGTTAAGGATCAGGCTGGGAATATTCAGATGAGTTATAGTTATACTTATGATGATGCAGGAAATATTAGCAATAAAATTACAGAGTATGGTGATTACAGCTATGAGCACGATGATTTGTATAGGCTAATTGAGGTTGTAAATCCGAATAAGGAAGTTGAGAAATTCTCCTATGATAGTGTGGGGAATAGAAAGACCTCATCTGATACTAGAGGTAGTGAAGAGTGGCAATATAATGCTAATCACGAATTACAATCTAAGTCTAAAACAAACTACCAGTACGATGCTAATGGCTCAACAATATTGATTGATGTGAACCAACAAAATACTACTCTGCTTTATAATGCAGCAAACCGTTTGAAGGAGATTAGAAATAATGAAAATCAGATAGTTGCCAAATATCAATATGATCCTCTTGGAAGAAGGATTTCTAAAGAGGTTGCAGGTAAAAAGACTTACTTTTTTTATACATTGCATGGACTAAGTGGTGAGTACACTGAAAATGGAGAGCTGATTAGAGGCTACGGTTATAAGCCTGAAGGGCATTGGACAACCGCTCCCGTTTATTTAAAAACAGGCAATGCTAGAAATGAATATTTTTTTTATCAAAATGATAGTTTGGGAACGCCTCAGAAGTTAATGAGCGTTTCAGGAGCTGTTGTTTGGAGCGCTAGGTATAAAGTATTTGGAAAAGCAGTAATAGGCATAAGCTTAATAGAAAATCCGCTGAGGTTTGCTGGTCAATATGAAGATGCTGAGACTGGGTGGCACTATAATTTTAATAGGTATTATGCTCCAGAGCTAGGTAGGTATCTTTCAAGTGATCCAATAGGATTGCTAGGGGGGGTAAATACGTATTCTTATGTGGGGGGGGTGTTGGAGGGTATTGATCCGCTCGGATTACAAGATGAATGGTACAAAGCTGATTATTTTTTAATTGGGTATTTTTATAGTGGGATTGGAGGGCATACTGACATTTCTAAGATTGGTTGTGGGGATTATCTTCTTGATCCTGTAATCAAAGAGAAGATAAGGAATATCAAAGGTAATATTGATATGCAAGTTGAGGTTTATGATAACATGAGTTTTAAAAAAGAAAATGATAAAATTAATGAGCAAATACATAGACCATTTTCAATAGGATATCCTCGAGGGCAAAATAAAACATATTACTCAGTTGTTACTTATGAGTGCGGTCTGACAGAAAAAGTTGGATTACATCCAGCAGAAATTATAGAGGTCTCACAATGTGTTATAACCTTTCGTCTTAAAGATCTTTTTGTTGATCCTCTTGATATTTGGGAGTATGGGAAAGCTCACCCTATTTATGGGAAGCACCCCAAAGGAAAAAAATTTGATGGAGATAAAGGGGAATTCAGTAGTTTTGCTAATGTAGGAGGAGAGCCTTTTTCTTTTGGAATGACTTGTCGTGAAACTTATTATCCAGACTATAAAAGAACTTTTATTGATTACAATAAAATAAGGTTTAAAGAGGAATGGTGAGTTTTGTTTTAAGATCGTTCGATTTTTATGGTGTTTTTTGCCATAAGGATAGTATCGGAATATATTTAGTTGTCTATTAGGTTTTTTATCATGTTGTTACTGAAAAGAATTGAGAGATGTATTTTAATATTAGGTGTTTTAATCCTTTTTGTTTCTGAGGGGCATGCGGACTCGGATTTAATAGACTTGTTTGATAGTCACGTGTTAGATGGTTATGGAAATCAGGTTAAAAATATCAAGTATGGGCAAGTTTCTTGTATGCATTGCCCACTTTTTTATTCATTTGATTCAAGCGCAAATGTTATTGATCGAATAGTAATATCTCATAAAATGAAATCTATAGACTATATTCCAAATGAAATAGTTCGCCTTAATTCACAAATAAGAAAACAGGTTAACTGGTGGAGTAGTTCAGTTGATTTTAAAAACATGAATAAGTATGCCGTTTCATACTTACTAAAAGGTTCAGAGTCTCGGTTGATTTTTACGTGGATGGCTGTTGATGATCAGAAGGTATATTATATAGTTTCTGGATTTCCATCGAAGAAAGATATTTTGATAGATGAGCACTTTGCATTGAAATTAAAGTCTTTTATTAAGGAAGAGTGTAATAAAATTGATATCGGAGATTCGAGTAGAAAAATTGATTATTTGTTTGATAAAGCTGAAAATAAAACTGTTAGTAATTATGGTGAAAAAGAAAAAGTTTTAGTTTTCTGGAATCGTCCTCAACATTTACTTGAATTTAATAGGAAGCCATTGCCTGAACCATGTCTGGGGGATGATCATACAGTTTATGGGAATTACTGCGAAATACATTTAAAAAATAGCATTGTGAAAAGTGTCAAGAATGGGTTTATTTCAGATGTTGAATATATTGATCAATGTAAAGAAAATGTAAAAAAATTAGAACGAGTCAGAAAAGAGAGATTAAGGGGGGTCCTACGCAAAAACAGTAATTCGGATTGCTCCAGAAACAATGGAATATAAAGTGGAATATAAAGGACACCCGTTTAAATCTTGACAAATCCCCAAAGGAAACAGCGAATAAAAGGACACCCCCGAATATCTTGACAAATCCCCAAAGGAAACTAAACTTCAGCCATGACCAAAGCAAGACAAGAACAGATAAGCCTGACGGATACCCCTTACTACCACTGCACA
>QZLD01000019.1 GCA_004796385.1 Gammaproteobacteria bacterium
AGGAGATCACACTGTTTTGTTTGCCAATATTGGCGAAAGACTGGAGATTACCCACAAGGCTTCCAGCCGCATGACCTTCGCCAAAGGCGCAGTAAGAGCTGCTGCATGGCTAAACGGCAAAAAGAACAGGCTTTATGATATGCAAGATGTATTGGAGCTTAAGTTATAAGCAACATTAATGAGGTGCTGTTTGTACGTTAAAATCTTTCATGACTTGGCCTCCTTATGTAGCTCTGTGTGAGTTTTTTATACATCCTTATCATAACCTACGCGATATGAGGATGGTCAGGTCAAATCATTATGTCTAGTTGTTGGGCTCTCTTTATCTTTGCCATCCCTTGAATTTACCCTTGGTTTTGAGCAGCACCTTCTCCTGATTGTTTAAGACTTCAAGGTTACCTTCGAAACTTTCCTTTCCGGTGAATGTCCCGAACCGTTGATCGTATTCACCCGATAGGTACACGGCATTGTCCTCAATCAGGAAGAAAACGATGTCTCCTTCCCGATATGGCTTGCCAAGGTACTCGGCCTTCTGCAAACGGGAGTGTCTTCGAGTACCCTCCCCCGGACAGTAGACAGGATGAGAAATCTTGATATTGATTCCAGCATAGCTGGTGCCGGGCTTCACTTGGAAGTAGCCATAAAAAGTGTCTCTATCCTGGATTCCAGGGAAGCGCTTGATTGTCTCGTCTTTGAGGGCTGGAGTGAAGAATATCTTGAAGAAGTCTGCATACCGTTCTTTAACACGGTACGCCTCAGGAGTATTTGCGAGGCTGGCAAGCTCTTTCATGGCGGGAAGGATCTTCGAAAAGGTTGTCTTTCTGTCCGGGTCTGAACCTTGTTCGTGTAGGATTACGTATATCTCGTCCTGACCGCTGAGCTTGATCGCAAGATCTGATCCGGAATTTGGCCCAATCTTGCTTTCGAACGACTCATATACCGGAATCGAAACCGTCTCCCCTGAAGCTCCGAGAGTGACACTAGAGAGGTCTGGTTTCTGAAACACTACGATGACCTGGAAGGAGAAGAAGAGTTTATCACCATCAAGATACTTGTTGTGAAGGCGGTAGTTCTCGGGGATTGTCGGGGCTTGGTTTGCCATGAACTCGAAGAGGAATGAACCCTCGCTATCAGAGGGCCAATCTTGCCTGATAGAGCGTGCTTTCGCAATGAATGCGCCATCTCGTCTTTTCTCTACCTTCCAATACGGGGAAAGCATCAAGTCGTTAAGGAATCGATCAGGTTTGGTAATGTCGATCTGTGGAAGGGCTGGAAGGGTTCCCTTTGCCTCATGCACCTTCTTACGATCGTAACCAGCACTGCAGGAATTGCAGAGCGCAAGGAGAATCAAAATGATAGTAAATCGTGTCATGTGTTATTTCTCTCCAAGTCCAATGTTTAAGCTAAGGGGCGGCTGCGTAGCAGACGTCCTGTGAGCGAAGTGTTAGATGCAATATCTGATTCATAACACTTAGAGAATCATGTGGTTTTATAAAGATACCAATTCTCACCGATCTTCTCTATATATAAACTTATTTGCATTCATTCTGGAACGGAAGGGGGCAAATCTTTTTATAATGTGTTTTAGGTTTTCTGGTAATTTTGCGTTTGTTCATAGCTCAAATTTGCAATCGATGTGGTTTCGAACCAACAGTCACCCAAACAAAGTTTGAGGGAGTTTGATCCTTTGGTGCACTTGGGTTCACTACTGGCTTATCTACGATAGTGGTTGCTTGCAGGTTATGTCCTGTTGAGCGGAATGACAAAATTTTAAGATTAAAAGAATATGGCGGATTCGCAGAATATATTCAGGAGTGTCCTATTTTTTCGGCATTTTAAACAGAGTAGCCTCACTCATAAGCCTTTAATATAATCGTCACAACAGAACAATATAATCCCAAACATAACTATTAATCAGTTTCTTCTGAAGCCCCTTGCTATAGTTTTCGGCAAGACACTTGCCATGCTTCACTCGTTCTAAAAACTGGGAGCTATTTCATCGTGAAAAAATATACTAAACTAATCGTTACGCTTTTATTGACCCTATCAACTACTGCGATCTCTTCGCCCACTGATTTTGATAATGACGGTATCCCAAATAGCATCGAAACCAACTTGGGTTTAGATCCAAATGTAGCAGCAGACGCACTTCTCGATTTGGATGGTGATGGTTGGATAAATCTTGATGAATTTCGTCTTGGAACTGAACTGGATAACGATCAGAGCACACCGCTGGATCAGGTTAATCCTCATCAAAAGGTGTTTGGCAGTGAAGATAATGGGGGGGCTGCTTTTGGTTCAACTTTAGCGATATCGGGCAATACTGCTGTTATTGGAGAATGCACACAATCTGCTGTTGCAATAAACTCCGTATATGTTTTTGTTTTCGATAATGGCATTTGGACCGAGCAGGAGAGACTTGTTGATAGTAGCGCTGAACCTGAAGATCGCTATGGATGTCAGGTTGCCATTGATGGTAATACTGTTCTAGTTGGTGCTGTCAACGATATAGAAGAGGGTTCGAAAACCGGTTCGGTCTCTGTATTTGAACGTAATGAGGGTATATGGAGCTTGCAAGCCAAGCTGTTGCCCACTCCCAAAAGAGGTCCTGGAGGTTTTGGGCATAGTTTATCAATAGATGGCGATACTGCGGTGATAGGTAGAAACGATTCCCATGAGAGCTATGTATTTGTTAGAAACTCTGGGAGTTGGACCCAGCAATCCCTTCTTACTCCAAGTGACGGTATAAGCGGAAAGTTTGGGTTCAGTGTGGCCGTCCAGGGAGATACAGCAATAATCGGCGCCCCCATGGATAACTCCAATGGTATGAACTCCGGATCTGCCTACTTATACACTCGCTCAAATGGTGTCTGGACAGAAGAGGCAAAAATTGTTTCCGATGATATCGAAGCCTATGACTGGTTTGGTTCAAGTGTTGCCATTAATGATGGCACTGTTGCAATCGGAGCTGTTGAATACCAGTACCAAGCTGAAGAGGAAGGTGCTGCATATATATTTATCCGTACCGGCAGTTTATGGCAGCAGCAGGCTAAGCTCAAAGCTAGTGATGGCGTTGATGGTGATCGCTTTGGAACTAGCGTTTCGTTGGCCGGTGATATACTCCTTGTGGGCTCACCTCACCGGAATGCCTATTCCGGTGGGGCATATTTATTTTCCCGTAATGGTGGAAGTTGGACTGAACTGTCATTAATTGAACCCTATGATGTTACCTATATTGACTATCACGGAAGCACTGTCGCCTTAAGTGGAGATTTTGCGTTGACTGGAAGCAAATGGGCAGATGTAAATCACTCGATTTCAGGAGCAGCGTACTTTTTTGATCTGGATCTGGATGATGATGGTTTATTAAACTCTTTCGAAATAAGCATGGGCACAGATCCAAAAAGAGAAGACAGCGACAGTGATGGGCTCAATGATGGAGATGAAGTAAATCTCTATCATACCGACCCTATGCTTACTGATACTGATGGTGATGGGTATAGTGACGGAACTGAAGTGAATGCAGGATCTGACCCTCTATCTGGGGACTTAATTCCAGATGAAGAAATTCCACTCCCGCTTTGGTCCGTTGTATTGCTGGGCGCAGCATTAATACGAATTGGCGCAAAGTTAAGTTAACTTGGGTTGTCAGTAGATGGGGCAGGTTTGAGACATAAAGAGCATAAAGGGTCGGAGTTGTTTTATAATATTCAAAACTAAAAGGAAAGGTTTGTTCTTAGTAGGGCAAGCCTTTTTTGAATTTGTTGCTCAACCTTTATTTCATTATTTTGATACCTACCGGAAATGAACGAGGTTGATCGCGTAATTATACATAATGTACTATGAAAATGGGTTTAATAATTTAACACCGGTTTTTCGAAAATCACTTTCATTTCTTGTTACTACTGTTAATCCGTATACTAAAGCGGTAGCTGCAATTTGTTTATCCA
>QZLD01000336.1 GCA_004796385.1 Gammaproteobacteria bacterium
CCGCGGAGGCGGGAATCCATAACTCACTGAAGCCAAATGGATTGCTGCCTTCGCAGAGCCTGCCCCTGTGTAGACAGGGGAATGACGTGTATCCCTAATACTTTCACAGTCTCTCTGCGTGGGAACGAAATATTCATTAATCCTCCCACGGAGCCGGTTTATCAAGAATACGCCACAATGGATTACTTATCGCCCTATCCAGCTCTTTTGCCAGAATCAACATACCTTCGTATCCAGCATACGGGTGCTCACGCTCCTGATTAATATGCAAAAACGGAATTCGCGCCTTTAAAGCTGTATACATATTTCTGCCACCAGCCACTAAAACATCTGCATTGTAGGCATCACAGAGGCGAATAAGGTTTTCCGGATTACCATTATCGATCATTTGTATATCATCTCCGGTTATCATCTTGATACGTTGCTTATCACCGGCAGTTGATTTTTTGACTCCAGTAACAACAACCTTCATTCCCAAATCATCCTGTAGTGCCGACAATACCGACCACGACTTTACTCCACCGGTATATAACAACACACGCTTACCCGCGAGTTTTTCGCGATAGCTGTCCAGTTCGCAATTTATATTGTGCTCTTCCAGCTCTATCAGCTCTTCTGTGCGCCCGATAAGATCTTCGTCTCCTATCATGGAAGCTATGGTACGCAAGGAATTGGATGTATCTCTAACGCCATAAAAGCTCCCCTCAAACCAAGGGATGCCATACTCTTTCTCCAATCCCCGCGCCACGTTAAGCAATGCCCTTGAGCAGACCACCATTGTCACATCCGCCCTGTGCATTATCCTGATATCGGCAAAACGAGCATCACCGGAGATACTACCCCTAACATTTATTCCAAGCCTATCCAGTAACGGTACTATATGCCAGAACTCTCCTGCAATATTGAACTCTCCGACAAGATTAAGATTATAGATCTTATGTCCCGCCGCTGTTCTTTCCGGCATAGGCGCAGGTTCGGCGGTACCTATTACCCTTTGCAACATTGCTTTACCACCCACCCTGTTACCAAAGTTTTTACTGCCGTAAAACCCTGCCGCAGGGATATGAATCACAGGCACCCCAAGCTTCTCTTCTGCCACTTTGCAAATGCTCTTTACATCATCGCCAATAAGCGCGGTCAAACAGGTTTCATAAACGAACACAGCTTCCGGAGAATGATCTGTAACCGCCTGTTTAATACTATGCAGGAGCTTAGGTTCACCCCGACCCATGATTACATCAAGCTCGTTCATATCGGTAGTCATACCCATTTTGTAGAAATTCCTACCGGTTGTACCTGAACCACGAATACCCCAGGCACTACCTGTACAGGTAATGGAACCGTGAACTATGTGTGCAACATCGGTAATAGGCAACAGTGCAATCAGAGCGCCATCAAGACAACAACCGCCGGCAGTTGCACCCGGATTAACCTTTGCACAACCGGACTTATCACCATCATTGTCACTACATGCCGGTTCGTTACGCAACTCTTTTAATTCTGCATTATTCAGGCTCATTTGGCATTCTCCAGATACTACAAATTAATCAATGGGGTCAGAGTCATTTGATTAACCAACACACGCCTCTTTTTTCTTCTGCATCCACCGTGGAGGAGAACACGCCATTACTGACTGAATCTCAGACAGCTTCTCTTCTGCTCTTTTTGGAGACACCAATCTGACCGGATGCACTCCAAGCCTGATAACTCTGGCAGCAGCAGGCCCTTCAATAGAACTAACCAATACAATACTGCAATCTTCAAGCATATCCGCTCTGCGAATCGGACGATCAGCAACAAGTCCGGGCGCTTGATCTGCATCTGCTGCATTTCTGATATCCACCAAACGCATCTCGGTTGATGACAACTGATAGATAAGAAAACGTGCACAAGAGCCAAAGTGCCCATCTATTTTATCGCCGCTATTAGATGCACAAGCTATCTTCAGAGAACTGGGCATATCACCTTCCTTATAAGGCATAATCTCAGGCAGCGGTGATTGATCCAGATCTTCCTCACCCTTTAGAAAAGCTATTGCCTGCCTTAGAGATTCTCCCGGAAATTCACTAAATTCACCATTTGCAGCCATTTTTAAAATGCTGGGTTTAAGGCCATCCAACCTCTCCTGAGTAAGAGGAAAACCTATACAGTCATCAAGAACCGCAAGCAATCTTTGTGGATCGGTACCGGGAAGAGCTCGTGCTGCAAGTGCAATTCTTAAAGCTATATCATGATGTGTATTTAAATTTTTAGCTGAATCGGTCATACGCTATCTCCACTACATAGTTGTTGTTTTATGGAAATACAAATGATGTGCCAACCCCAAATTCAATATGTTAGCTTTTGTTTTATATGGATTTTTATAGATTACCCAATCTGTTGCAAACATAACAATATGTCTTATCAGCAAGATATTGTGTAGCGATTACAACAATAGATTCACAAGCAATAGATTCAAAAAAACAATGCAAGACTTAAAAACATAGAGATTGTAGCTCTTCCCACAAGTCGCATTACAACAATGTAAGACAAACAACCAATCCAAATAATTAATTTAATCTTTTATATTCAAACATTTATCGCGATTCAACTTTATGGCACATAAAATGCTTTATGAGAAAAAACAGCACGCTTTTTGTTGCTGCGTAACCTCAAACCTAAAACACAGGAGTTAAATCATGGCTAAAATTCGTCAATGCGCCATTTATGGTAAG
>QZLD01000231.1 GCA_004796385.1 Gammaproteobacteria bacterium
TATTTGGTGCTCTTAAAAACTCTTAGACATAATGATAAATCAACAAAATATTTTCGGAAGAATATCTCCTGCCTTACCCTGAATAAATTCGTCGTAAATTTCAATATCTGCAGGAAACTCCGGGTTTATACAGATACATCTGGCTTCGTTATCTTTGGCATGAATTGGAAAACCGGCAGCCGGATAGACTACTCCTGAGATGCCGATATTAATAAACAGATCACAACAGGATATAACCGCAATTGCTTTATTTACGACATCAGCATTAAGCATATCTCCAAACCATGTAATGTCAGGTCTTAGCCAGTTACCGCATTCCGGACATTTACGGTTTTTGAAGCCGGGTTCAAGATCTTTGCTAATCCCATGAACGGGACATCTTACCCGCCAAAGGCTACCGTGCAGTTCGACAACATCTTCACATCCAGAACGCTGATGTATACCATCGATATTCTGGGTTATTACGCTAACATGATGACGATTATAAAGATTTGCAATAATTTCATGGCCTTTATGTGGATAACATTCAAGCACAGCCTTTCTTCTGATTTCATGAAAATCAAGCACCTTTTCTGGATCTCTATCGAATGCTTCCTGACAGGCATACTCCTGAAAATTGTACTCTTTCCAGATACCTCCCTGTCCTCTGTATGTAGGCACTCCTGATTCCGCAGACATTCCGGCTCCGGTAAAAAATACTATTTTTTTGTATTTGCTCAAATCAATCTTTTCCATTTGCCATCCACCATTTCTTCTTATTGACCCTTGAGTTAACTCCATGGTTTATAATCAAGACATAAACAACAGAAAATTTGAGGATAACATGAAAAATATCAGAATCGGCAAACTGGCAGAATTATCCGGTTTTTCCATAGATACAATCCGATACTATGAAAAAATCGGATTACTGGAACACACTCAGCGCAGCGGTGGCGGTTATCGACTCTATAGTAATGAGCATCTGCGTTGCCTGCATTTTATCGCTCAGTCTAAAACTCTGGGGTTTTCAATAAAAGAGATTGGAGAATTACTTTTTCTGCAAAAAAACAGAAAGGATAAAACCTGTTACGACGTAAAGAAATTCGCCTTGGAAAAACTCGAAGACATCAACAACAGAATCAGCGAATTGCAAAACTATGCCGTAACACTGAAAGAAATTATCGATAGCTGCGACGGCAGTAACGAGAGTGCTGAAAAATGCTGCATTCTGAAATCACTTGACTCCTCAATATGCAAGGAGAAAACAAAATGATTAATAATCTGATTCATCTTACCATCACCATTGCCCCATTTTTTCTGCTGGGACTTGTCATATCCGGCCTTATTAAGGCCCTGATCCCTGAAAAAACCATTAAAAAGAATCTGGCAAAAAAGGGAATCACTTCAATCATCAAAGCTGCAATTTTCGGAATGCCGCTGCCGTTATGCTCCTGCGGGGTTATTCCTGTGGCAACGGAAATTAAAAAACAGGGAGCATCTAATGGTGCAACCACCGCATTTCTTATTGCAACTCCGGAAACCGGTGTCGATTCCATTTCCGTATCGGCAGTTTTACTGGGGCCGTTTATGGCGGTTGCCAGACCTGTATCTGCGCTGTTTACCGCTATCCTTACAGGTATTGCTATAGAAAAGATAGCCACATCTCCAAATGGAAACGTAGAATCCAAAACCATAAAAAGCTGCTGTTCAACCCAAGGCAGTAACAACTCCGATCACAAATGCTGCTCTACACCCCAAGCATCTTTAAAAGAGAGTTGCTGCAGCAGTAATCCGATTGCCGACAATCCATCACTGTTACAGAAATTTATCAATGGACAGAAATATTCATTCACTAACCTGTATGACGATACCTTTAAATGGCTGGCGCTGGGAATAATTGCGGCGGCGGCAATTACAACCTTTGTTCCAAGTGAGTTTTTAAAGGAGTATAGCGGTAGCTATATCGGCATGATTCTGATTATGCTGGTCAGCATTCCGATGTACACCTGCGCCACCTCCTCAACTCCAATTGCAGCAGCAATGATAGCTGCAGGAGTTTCGCCAGGAACTGCAATGATTTTTCTGCTGACAGGTCCGGCAACAAACGTTGCAACAATCGGCATGGTTAAATCGCATATGGGAAACACATCTGCTGCAATTTATGTTGGCGGAATTGCTGTTTCCGCTTTTGTTACAGCAATTATTGTCGACTATTTAATTACCAAATACGATTTTAGCATTACCACTATAAACAATACCTCTGAACACTTGATACCTGCTGCAATAAGTTGGGTATCTGTCTTAATACTCTTTATTACCCAGAAAAATATACGGCGACTTGTAAAAAACAGGTAATCATATATTGTTTTAAATATTTTTGATGAAAAACAGAGTTTACTAAAAACCATGGCATTATATTTTAGAATCAATAATCATCCTGCCAAGATTTTTGCTGCAATATTTTCCAAACTATGCAGTGATTTCATAGGCTCAGCTATAGGAGTTACCTGTCCTGTTTTAAGATCAAGATCAACCGCACCGTAAATTGCATCTTCACCGGAATCTGTCAGGTATTCTCCAAAAACATCACCCTTACTGTAATGCCAAAATTCATAGGGATACGGCACAAAACCGAACTTTGTCATTGTATCTGTTATTTTTTGACGATTAGACTTGGCAACATCACTTATAAACGGACTTGCCATAGGGGTTTTTTCGGAAAGTTCTATATAGTCCCCGCCTCTATCCAGAATCAAACCACTACTTATATCCATAACAGAAATATCCACTGCACTGCCGGACATATGGGTGCCGATTCTGGGGAATGTTGCTGAAAGAGCTGTAATTCTTTTAAGCATATGTTCAGGTTCAGGAGTTGCTCCCTCAAGCTCCCAGACAACTTTATCAAGAATTACTTTAAATACCTTTTCTGAAAGAGCTATCTCTTTTTGCATTTGATAAGAACGAAAGGCATCTTCAATAATCAGTTTGAATCCATGTCTATTGAATTCTAAAGCAGCTTCTACTAAATCATGAGCCACACTTTCCCGCAGATAAAATATTCGCGACAAACCTTTTGACGGAAATGGTTTATCTGAAAGGATAACATCAGCTTTTGCGGCACTGAAAACCTCTTCAATAGAAACCATTGGTTCAAGCGATTCAACAACCGGATATTGAGCAGCCTTCTGCATAAAGCCGTAGGCCTTATCCATCAATTTTATCCAGTAATCTCTTTTAGCTTTATCACTCAATTTTTAACCTATCTGTTGCAATAGTTCCTTTCCATACTCTGCCTCTTCCGTATCCACAAAATTTTTCACAAGATATGTTAGATACTTAGCTGCTTTTTTACTATCTCTCTTTGCTATATTCTCGGCAAATACAACTATTGCATGAGCCAGACTTTCCGGCCTGTTGCCACTATTCACAGTTGTTACAATTATCTTTTCTGCAACATCAAAGTATTTATACTCTGAAAAAATAATTGATAGTTTAAGATATTGTTCGCTGGCCAGATTTACCTTTTTATCCATCTTTTTGTAGTACTCAATAAAAATTTTTCTTATCTCTGTAACCTCTGATGGATTTTGCGGTTTAAAGGAAAAAATTATATTTACTATTTTTTTATAGCCATCTTCTGTTCCTTTTGGTGAAGTCTCAAGAGAATAGATCTTTTTAAGAATATCAAAGCCAGCTTCAAACTGTTCTAATATCTGATAATAACATCTTCGCGCCCGGTTAAAATCAAGCCTATTAAAATAGCCATTAGCCACATCAAGTTGCTTGTTATACTCCTCCAGATTAATATTCTCATCCAGATACTCTTCATCTATTCCTTTGTTCAATAGCTTAAAAATCGCGCCTATCGCCGCTCCTGAAAGAATCCCGCCAATATGTGCAGTATAAGCAACATTTGTATTACTACTGACATTTTGAATAATTTCATTCATCAACCATAATGGCAACATAATTAATGCCGGAGCCTTAATATAATCCACATAAAACAGTACATTGTAAAAAAATCTGATTTGCCGCAAACCGTATGTAACTGCATATAACCCCATAAACCCGGCAATTGCACCTGATGCTCCTACCATATGCACCATTGAACCTGCATTAAAAACAAAGTAGAAACTCGCAGCACCTACTCCACACAGAAGATATATAACAGTAAATTTTATAGAGCCATATACTGCTTCCAATGAAAAACCAAGAACAAACAGAAAAATCATATTCCCTATTAGGTGCATAGTACTACCATGCAGAAACTGATAAGTTAGAAACGTCACCGGACGATGATCTGCAGGAATAAGGGCGTATTTATAAGTTACCGATTCATTTAACTTTTCTTCAAATTCATCTCTTTGTTTTCTCCACTTTTCCCGAACCTCCTTAATACCTACCGAAAGCTCCTCGCTAAGCATTTTTTTCATAAAAACACCATTGGAGAGCATAAAATAATAGGTGTATTTTTTATTTTGATCATGCCATTTTTTTACATAGTAATAATCATCATCATTATGATCTTTAAGATATTGCAAATACAAAGGAAACTCGTAATCAGGCAAATCGGATTCTAAATAATAGTCAAGAGCCTTCTGATATTTATCATCATCCCCAAACTGAAAACCGAAAAATATAACAGTATTTATTAAAACCAGAAGAATAGTCACAATTGGGAACCTGTTCTTCTCAATTTTTTTATCAAAAGGTAGTAGTAAAAGCATTCTTTTCCCCTGGAAAAAACAATTTTTATTAATTACGATTTCAAAAGCTCTTTATAAAAGAGCCTTACTAAAAGCTATCACAAAAATATTGGTATGGATGATGGCAGATTTTTATAAAAAATCAACCAAACCACTTTCTGGCATTCCTGAACATTCTCATCCATGGTGCATCTTCCTGCCAATCATCCGGATGCCATGAGTTCTGCACTGCCATGAATACCCTCTCCGGATGCGGCATCATTATGGTAAATCTGCCGTCATTATTACATAACCCGGTTATCCCGTTTTCAGAACCATTCGGATTAAGGGGGTATGTCTCTGTCGGCTTACCGTAATTATCTACATATCTTAGTGAAACCAGACCTGATTTTTCCAGATCGGTGCTATTGCAACTCACAGTTTCAATACAACCTTCTCCATGAGCAACCGCTATCGGCATTATTGATCCGGCCATTCCCTGTAAAAATA
>QZLD01000122.1 GCA_004796385.1 Gammaproteobacteria bacterium
AGGTTATCAATGACCTGAGATATTTTTGGCCTGTCAAATTCCAGTATTAATTTATCAGGAAAATTGAAGGTGATTTTTATAGATTTTTTAGCAGCAATAACCTCCATTAATTTGATTCTTTGATGGATTATATTGATTATATCTATTGATTCTTTTTCGATTCTGAATTGATTGCTTTCAACTACTGATACATCCAGAAGATTATCTACTATTTCCGTTATCTGTTCTGCTGCTTCAAGAATTACTTTAAGAAGATCCATATTGTCGTTTGAGTCAGGGTCGTCTATTATCATTTGGCATAGATTATAAATGCCACTCAGAGGGCTTTTGACGTCATGAGAAGCCATTGATAAAAGACGGTTTTTTTCCTGATTAAGTTTTTTTTGTACTTCGATGCTTTCCTGCATTTTCAGGTTTTGGTTAATTCTGCAATAGAACTCTTCTTCGCTGAATGGTTTGTAAATAAAATCATTAGCTCCGTTTTTTAGAAAATTAGCAGAAACATCAGCTTTGTGAAAAGCAGAAATGCCTATAATAGAGACTTCTTCAATATTGGCGAGTTTTCGTATTTCTATAGTAAGGTCAATACCTCCAAGCTCAGGCATTTCGTTGTCTGTGATAATTAGCTTTATTCCTGAAATGCTTTTGAATATGTCTAGGGCTTGTTTTCCATCAGTTGCTTTAAATACCTGAAACTGATGTGTTGAAAGTAATTGTTCAATATATTGGCGGAAAGCTGGATGGTCGTCTACAACAAGAACTTTCATTTCTCTGTTTTTGTATATTCGTCCTACAATCTCACATATATAAGAGATGCTTTGCGGGCCTGTTTTCAGTATGTAATCTATTACCCCTTTTTCCCATATATTTGTTCTTTGCTTTTTGTTTACGTTTGCTGTGTACACAATTGACGGTATGTTTTTATCTATAGCTAAATCAACAATTTCTCCATCAGGAGCATCAGGAAGATTAAGGTCAAGCAGCGCCAGAAAATATTGGTTTTGAGGATCTGATGTGAGTTTTTGGAATTCTTTAAGAGAATTGGCTGTGTCAATATCGAAGCTGTAGAGTTGTGATAGAACCTCTCTTATCATTATTGCGGATGATCTACTGTCTTCTACTATGAGTAGTTTTTCCATAAGCTCCTCAGAATTCTAAAGTCAATATGGAAATTTTAGCACATCTATTGCGTTATGCGTGTGGGAGGTGAATTTAGTAAAGAAATAAATTTATTCTTTTATTATCTGAGCAATATTTTCTTCTGATACTGGTTTGCTGAACAGATAACCTTGGATAAAATCACAATCATTACGTTTAAGAAAGTCGAGCTGTTCAACGGTTTCTACCCCTTCTGCAACAACTCTTAAATTTAATTTATGTGCCATGGCAATTACGGCTGCGGTTATTTCCATATCATTTTGGTCTTCAGGAATATCCCTGACAAAAGACTTATCGACCTTTATTTCGTCAATTGGTAGCTTTTTAATATAACTTAGTGATGAATAACCTGTTCCAAAATCGTCAATTGAAAGCGAAATTCCAAAATCTTTAAGTGTTTTTAACATGGATATAGATGCTTCGATGCTGTCCATTAGCATGCTTTCTGTGATTTCAAGTTGCAGATAATTGGGTGGCAATCCAGATTCTCTGAGAGCATTTTCCACCACTGAAGGAAGTGAAGGGTCTTGAAATTGTTTAACCGATAGATTTACAGCTACTTTTACAGGTGGGATTTGTTGATCATGTAAACTTTTTGCTACTTTACAGGCGTGGTTTATTATCCATCTTCCTAAAGGAATGATCATTCCAGTTTCTTCTGCAACGTTAATAAACTGATCCGGTGCGATTAGTCCTCTTTGTGGGTGATTCCATCTGATTAGTGCTTCTATGCCAGTTACGGATTGATCTTTTATTCTTATTTGAGGTTGAAAGTAGAGTGTAAATTGTTTGCTTTCTACTGCCAGGCGTAGTTCATTTTCGAGAAAAAGCCTGCCAAGTACCTCAACATTCATTTCATCCGTATAGTATTGATAGTTGTTTCTGCCCAGTTCTTTAGCTCTGTACATGGCTAAATCGGCGTTTTTCATTAAAACTTCAGGATTCTCTGTGTCATCAGGAGCAACGGTTATACCTATACTTGTTGTAATAAGAACATCTTGTCCCATAATATTGATGGGGTCATTAAGTTCTTCAAGTATTTTGCGAGCGATATTTCCGGCGTCTGATGTTTTTTGTATTTTAAGTAGAATTGCAAACTCATCGCCGCCAAAACGGGAGACTATGTCATTTACTGTAACAATATTTATGATTTTCTCGGCAATTAGTTTTAGCATATTATCGCCGGCATCGTGCCCTAATGTATCGTTGATCTTTTTGAATTGGTCGAGGTCAAGGTAGAGTAGGGCGTATTTGATGTTTTTATCCGGATTTTTAAGTGTGTCTTTTAGTTTTTCTTTAAAAAGCTTTCTATTGCCTAATCCGGTTAGAGTGTCATAAAAGGATAAACGCTCGACTTCTGTTTGGGTTTCTTTAAGTTTTGTCAGATCATCTGATATTACAACAAAGTGGGTAATGTGTTTTTCTTCATCGAAGATCGGCGAAACCGAGATAAGGGTCCAATAGATTTCTCCGTTTTTTCTTTTGTTTTTTACTTCACCATGCCAGCTTTTGCCGGATAAAATTGTTTCCCAGAATTCATGGGAATCGCCATCAGCTTCATGTTGGAAAAGATCAATTTGTTTATTTATGGCTTCATCTGCACTATAACCGGTAATATCGCTGAATTTTGGATTTACATATTCGATGTTTCCGGAAGTATTAATTATTATAATAGCGCTTCCGCTTTGCTCAACTGCCCCCGAAAGTTTTTTTAGTGAAAGCTCTATCTCTTTACGGTTTGTGATATCTGTGCCAACTGTAACAAAGCCTATTGTATTGCCGTCGCTTTTCATAAGGCCAATTCTATTTGACCACCAAATAATACCTTCTGGTGAATTCAGTGGTATTTCATATGAATGGGGTTTTCCTGTTTGCAAAACCTTGTTCATAGTCTCTTTGAAGGCTTCTTTATGATCGTTTTCAACATAGTCGAAAATATTTGTTCCCATTACTTCTTCAATAGCAAAGCCCGGAGCAACTTTATTGGCAAAAATAAAATTTCCTTTAAGGTCTAGTAGTCCAACATAGTCAGGCAAATGAGCAATAATTGAACGCCAGCGTATTTCCGATTCTCTTAATGCGTCTTCTGATAATTTTCTTTCAATGGTAATGCCTGCAAGATTTGCCGCAGTTTGAACTATTTCCAATTCAGATGATTCAGGGGCTCTGTCATTATGAAAATACAGAGTTAGAACACCTGTTGTTTTTTTTGCGGTGGTCATTATCGGGAATGACCAACATGACCTCAAGCCTGCTCTTGAAAGTAATTCCCTCCAATGTAAATTTTGTGGTTGTAGAGTAATGTCACTCATTATTTGCGGTTCATTAAGTGCTGCAGTTTTGGCTGCTGCACCATTGTTTTCTGCAATTGTTACTCCATCCATTGCATCGTTAAAAAATGCAGGTAGAGAAGGGGCGGCGCATGTTGAAATAGTATTGCTTGTCTCATTTATTGTGCATATTGAGCATAA
>QZLD01000251.1 GCA_004796385.1 Gammaproteobacteria bacterium
AATAAAACTAAGAGGAAGCGAGATGACCGTTATAAGAATGACAGACCTTAACCTGTCAGGAAAAAAAGTCCTGATTCGTGAAGATCTTAATGTGCCTTTGCAGAATGGTAAGATAACCGATGATACCAGAATTTTCAGTGCTCTGTTTACGATACAGCTGGCACTTAGAGGTGGAGCGAAGGTGATTCTCATGTCTCATCTGGGCAGGCCGACAGAGGGTGAGTTTGAAGAAAAATATTCACTTACTCCCGTTGCCGATCGTTTATCAGCTCTTCTCAGGCAGCCTGTTAGACTGGTGGATGACTGGGAAAACGGTATCGAAATGAATGACGGTGAACTTGTTCTTCTTGAAAATGTACGTTTTAACGAAGGGGAAAAGAAGAACGATTCTGAGCTGGCGAAAAAACTGGCTGCGATCTGCGACATATATGTAATGGATGCCTTCGGAACAGCTCACAGAGCGCACGCATCGACTCACGGGGTTGCTAAATATGCTCCGATAGCTTGTGCCGGTCCTCTGTTGGTTTCCGAACTGGAAAAACTTACAAAAGTTCTTAAAGAACCGAAAAAGCCCTTTGTTGCCATTGTCGGTGGTTCAAAGGTATCTACCAAACTCGGTGTGCTTGAGGCGATGTCGAGAGAGGTTGACCATCTTATTGTTGGTGGTGGTATTGCCAATACCTTTATTGCTGCTGCCGGGTACAAAGTCGGGAAATCACTCTATCAGGAAGACTTTGTTGATGAGGCCACAAGACTTATCGAAATGTCCCACTCATATGGGGGAGAGGTTGAGATTCCGATAGATGTGGTTTGCTCGAAAGACAGTTTCGATGAACTCTCCAACGATTCAATGGCAGAAGTAAAGCTACTTTCCGAAATAGAAGATGATGACTACATTTATGATATTGGTCCTCAGTCGACCAAGAAGCTGGAAGAGATAATAGAAAATGCCAATGTTATTGTCTGGAATGGTCCGGTTGGTGTTTTTGAAACTGATAAATTCGGTGAAGGTACCAGAGCGCTTGGCGAGGCCGTGGCAGATAGTAATGGTTACTCTATAGCTGGTGGTGGTGATACTCTGGCAGCGATTCTGAAATATAATCTTAGTCGTAAAATATCATATGTAACAACCGGAGGCGGAGCTTTACTTGAGTTTCTTGAAGGGCGTAAGCTGGTTGCATTGGCCGTACTGGAAGAGCGTGCTCAGCAGCTTGGTAAATACGCCCAGCAGCTTGAGCAGAGATCGAAAGAGTTGGATGAACGTGAAAATCAGCTTAACAAGAGAGAAAAACAGCTTGATGAAAGAGAGACCTTCCTCAACAGAAAGGCCCATCAAATAGACTCAAGAGCCCAGCAGATTGAGGCGAGGGCATTTAAGCCGGTATATTAATAAAAAGAAGCGCAACAACACAAAGGAGAGACGGGAAAGGGCAAATTTCCCGTATCTCCTTTTTGTGTTAGAGCTAAAAATTTTGAGAGAATAATTATGAAGCATCCTGATGATTTTGACGTAATAGTCGTAGGTGGAGGCCATGCCGGAGTTGAGGCAGCACATGCTTCAGCAAGAGTTGGAGTAAAAACACTTTTATTGACTCACTGCGTCGAAACAATCGGGCAGCTTAGTTGTAACCCATCCATCGGCGGGATCGGTAAGAGTCATTTGGTCAGGGAGATTGATGCTCTGGGCGGTGTCATGGCTAGAGTGTCCGATAAGGCGGGAATACAGTTTCGAGTTCTTAACAGTCGCAAAGGGCCGGCGGTACGTGCTACCAGAGCACAGATCGATCGCAAACTCTATAAGGCTGCGGTTCTGGAAGAGTTCGATAAATTGGAAAACCTGCTTATCTTTCAGCAGGCAGTAACTGGTTTGATAACCGATGGAGACAAAATCAGTGGCGTAAAAACCGAGATGGGGCTGGATTTTTACGCAGATGCAGTTGTATTGACAGCCGGAACATTTCTTGATGGCAAGATCCATATCGGTATGCAGAATTATCAGGGTGGTAGGGCAGGTGATCCCGCTGCTGTTCCACTATCAAAAGAGTTTAAGGATCTGGGGTTCAATGTTGGGCGTTTGAAAACCGGAACTCCTCCAAGAATAGACGGGCGCAGCATCGATTGGGATAAGTTAACGGTTCAGCCTGGCGACACACCGTTACCATGCTTTTCCCTGTTCGGAAAACCCGAAGATCATCCGCGCCAGATAAATTGCTACATAACCCATACCAGTGAAGAGACTCATGACATAATCAGAAGCGGACTCGACAGATCACCTCTGTTTCAGGGGGTAATTGACGGAGTGGGGCCTAGATACTGTCCATCTATAGAGGACAAAATCACCCGATTTGCCGACAAGGATTCTCACCAGGTTTTTGTAGAACCGGAAGGGTTGGATACCCACGAAGTCTATCCCAATGGAATCTCAACCAGTCTTCCTTTTGATATACAGTATCGCTATGTGCGCTCCATTCGTGGTTTTGAACATGCCTACATACTAAGGCCGGGATATGCTATTGAATATGACTTTTTTGATCCGCGTGATCTAAAATATTCGCTCGAAACAAAACGGATGATAGGGCTGTACTTTGCAGGTCAAATTAACGGAACTACAGGTTACGAAGAGGCTGGAGCGCAAGGGTTGATTGCTGGAATGAATGCCGCCTTGCAGATAAAGGGAGAAGAGTCCTGGAGTCCGGGAAGAGATGAGTCATATATTGGAGTAATGATTGATGATTTATTAACGACAGGTTTGGAAGAACCGTACCGAATGTTTACCAGCAGGGCTGAATATAGGTTGTTGTTGCGCGAGGATAACGCCGACTTGCGTCTGACGGAGAAGGGGTATAAGAAAGGAGTTGTTCCTGAAGAGCAGTATAGACTATTCGTTGAGAAAAGAGAGTCTATAGAAAAAGAGCAGCAGAGGCTCAAAGAAGTTGTGATTCATCCGAAAGATATTTCAGTTGAACAGCAGCAGGAGATTTTTGGGACAACGCTCTCAAAAGAGCAGAAGTTGTCTGACTTAATCAGAAGACCAAAGGTGACCTATGCACAGTTGATGCAGTTACCGGGAGTGGGTGAGCCCGTTGCAGATCAAAGGGTAGCAGAGCAGATAGAAATACAGGCAAAATACTCAGGATATATCGACCGGCAGATGGAAGAGATCAAGCGCAATACTCGTTACAACAAGATGAAAATTCCTGAATCTCTCGATTATAAAGATGTTTGCGGTTTATCAAATGAGGTTAAAAGTAATCTTGAAGCTCACAAGCCAGAGACCATTGGTCAGGCATCGCGTATTCCGGGGGTTACTCCTGCTGCTATATCTCTATTGTTAGTTCATCTTAAAAAGAAGAGTCTGGATAGATAATGACTGGCTCAAATTATTATGAATTTGAAGCAAGGCTTGCAGAATTTGATCTGGATGCGAATCGGGCAAATTGGCAAAAGCAAATGGCCTTTATTGAACTTCTGCAAAAGTGGAACAAAGCATATAATCTTACGGCGATTCGCGATCCGCAACAGATGATCATTCTGCATATACTTGATAGTCTGGCGGTTTATCCGCATTTGCAGGGAGATAATATTCTTGATGTTGGTGCCGGAGCAGGAATTCCCGGCATACCTTTGGCGCTTTGTTATCCAGATAAAAAATTTACGCTGCTTGATGGTAATGGCAAAAAAACCCGTTTTATACAGCAGGCAAAAATTGAACTGGGGCTTAGTAATGTAGAAGTGATTCATGGCAGAGTAGAAGCGTGTTCAGTTGAAAATAAATTTGATTGCATTATTTCCAGGGCATTTGCGACTATTGCAACTTTTATAACTCTAAGTAAGGGGTTGTTGATTAATGGTGGACAGTTTTTAGCAATGAAAGGGTGTGATCCAGATAAAGAGATAGCGGAAATTGACGATGACTTTTTTTGCCAAGAAGTGGTATCCTTGGCAGTCCCCGGTCTGGACGCCGAAAGAAATCTGGTTAGAATTCTGGCAAGGAAGAAATAGATATGGCAAGAATAATAGCGGTAACCAATCAAAAAGGTGGGGTTGGTAAAACAACCACCAGTGTAAATCTGTCAGCTTCACTGGCAGCATCCAGAAAAAAGGTATTACTTGTCGATCTTGATCCGCAGGGAAATGCCACAATGGGTTGTGGCGTCGATAAGCATGAGGTGGAAAATACTGCTTGCGAACTGCTTCTTGGAGAGGCAAATATAAGAGAAACGATGGTAAAGGTAGAGAGCGGATTTTCAATAGTTCCCACCAATACCGATCTGACTGCTGCAGAGGTTGCAATAATGGACATGCCTCAGCGGGAGCAGAAACTTCGTTATCAGCTGACTATAGTCAAGGATGAGTTCGATTACATAATTATCGATTGTCCGCCATCATTGAGTATGCTCACTATTAACGCGTTGGTTGCAGCAGATGGTGTACTTATTCCGATTCAGTGTGAATATTATGCGCTGGAAGGGTTAACATCGCTATTGGATACCATAGAAAAAGTTAAGGCAGCAGCAAATCCTAATCTGGAAATAGAAGGGTTGCTAAGAACTATGGCTGATCCGCGTAATAACCTCTCGAATGAAGTCAGCGCACAGCTTCTCAAACATTTCGGTAAAAAAGTATATACAACCATGATTCCTCGTAATGTACGTTTGGCAGAGGCTCCGAGTCATGGGATTCCTGTAATGGAATATGACAGAAGCTCAAGAGGAGCTGTTTCATATATGGCGTTGGCTGCTGAAATTATCAGAAAGGCAAAGATGAAAAGCGTAGCAATTTAGAGATTTTGTACGGGTAAAATTAAAATCAGGAAACATCTTAAATCAGGGGATTTCGAAATTAGCTCCCTAAACTAGGAAAAATAATGGCAACTAAAAAACGAGGGCTGGGAAGAGGTCTCGACTCACTTCTGGGTGCAGCAGCAAAAACAGATGAAGATGGAAAAATCTTCCTTAATGGGGAGCTTAAAGAGATTCCTGTTGAATTGCTGCAGCGAGGTAAATACCAGCCAAGAATCGATATAAGGCAGGAAACACTGCAGGAATTAGCGAATTCAATAAAAGAGCAGGGTATAGTTCAACCAATTTCAGTAAGACCAATCGGTAAAAACTCATATGAAATAATAGCGGGAGAACGACGTTGGCGTGCGGCTCAGCTTGCTGGGCTGGAAACAGTTTCAGCTGTAGTGCGTGATGTGCCTGACAGTACAGCCATCGCGATGGCGCTTATCGAAAATATTCAGCGGGAAAATCTCAATCCACTGGAAGAGGCAATAGCCTTGAAAAGGCTTATTGATGAGTTTGATATGACGCACCAGCAGGCTGCGGATGCTGTTGGCAGATCAAGGGCTGCTGTAAGTAATCTGTTGAGATTGTTGGAATTGCACTCTTTTGTAAAAGATCTCATTGAACAGCGAAAACTGGAGATGGGGCATGCTCGCGCACTGCTTGCCCTTAAAAAAGAACAGCAAAAACAGGCCGCGAAAGTGGTATCTGAAAAAGAATATTCGGTAAGAGAAACAGAGAAATATGTAAAAAAATTACTTGAAGGTGCAGAAAAAGGCGGTGAAAAGAAGCAAAAGAGAGATCCTGATATTGAGCATCTGCAGAATAATCTTTCAACCCGCTTGGGGGCAAAGGTGGCTCTGAAACACGGCATTAAAGGCAACGGAAAACTCGTTATACATTACAATGATTTAGACGAACTTGACGGGATAATCGCTCATATAAAATAGTTATTTTGCAAGCTGGCTGTTTGCGGTGTTGTAAGAAAAATCCTACAGCATTAAGCGAGAAGCATATAATAAAAATGTAACTTTTTTTATTATTGGGCTTGATAGATCAAAATTTTGAAACTATTATATCGGAGGTTTCTAGGCGAAGGCATTGGAAACCTTGGTGTGAATCTGGGTGTTAGTAACAATGTTCTGGAGGTTTGGTATGAGAGAGTCATCAGCCGACCAGAGACGGAAGAAAGTATGGATTGTGGTGATCCTGCAGATTCTGATAACTGTTGCAGCAGGCGCCTTGTTCTTAATTTTCGGTGGTGCGAAAGCCGGTTACTCAGCCGTTTCTGGTGGAATGGCAGGAGTTTTAGCTAACATTGTAGTAATCGGAATAATGTTCTCGGGATGGGGGGCAGCGAGTCCGAAGCGAGCCAGAAAGGCTTTTGTCTTCGGAGAGGTGATAAAGGTTATAGTAACCATGGCTGTTTTATTGATAGCGGTGGTTTGGGTAAAGGTTGATGTGCTTCCGCTTATCATTGCATATGCGTTAACACACCTGTCTTTCTGGCTGGCTTTACTGTTTGCACTGGTGCCACCGGTGTCAAAGGAGAGATGATATTCATGTCAAGTTCAGTTTCAACAACAGCTCATGGTGCAGGACACGCTTCTCTGGATGCCACAGGATATATTCAGCACCATCTTTCTCCAGGTATTATTGGAGAGAACTTGGGTTTTTGGGCTGTTCATGCTGACACTCTCTTCTACTCAATTTTTTTAGGCATTGTTTTCTTGGTTGTTTTCCGTATTGGTGTATCCAGGGCAACATCCGGAGTGCCTGGAAAACTTCAAAACTTTTGTGAAATAATGTTTGAGTTTGTCGAAACTCAGGTGAAAGATGTTTTTCACGGCGATCCTGCAACACTTGCTCCTATTGGCCTTGCTATATTTTGCTGGGTATTTCTGTTTAATCTAATGGATCTGGTTCCTATAGATTATCTGCCGGAATTTGCCAACAGGGTTTTTGGTATTAAGCATATGAAAGTTGTTCCCTCTACTGATGTTAATGGAACTCTTGGTGTGGCTCTTGGCGTTTTCGTTTTGGTTTACTATTTCGGTATCAAGGCAAAGGGCGCAGGACACTTTCTTCTTGAATATGTATCCAAACCATTTGGAATATTTCTTATGCCATTTAATGTGGCGCTGCGGGTTGTAGAGGATCTGTCTAAACCCTTTTCACTGGCATTGAGGCTATATGGCAATATGTATGTTGGTGAGCTGTTCTTTATATTAATGGCACTTCTTCCCTGGTGGGGACAGTGGCCGGCGAGTTTGCCTTGGGCGTTATTCCATATCTTTATAATAACGTTGCAGGCATTCATCTTTATGATGCTGTCACTCATATATATGAGCATAGCGTTTGATTCACATTAGTTAATTTATTTACTCTTTAAACTTAGGAGGCACAATGGAAGCGAGTAGTGTTGTTGATGTTTTTGGTAATGTAGGCATGTATTCAATTGTTGCTGTTGCAGTTATTGTATGTGTTGCGGCGGTAACAACAGGAGCAGGCTTTACAGTTCTTGGTTGTAAATTCTTCGATAGCTGTGTACGTCAGCCTGAATTAATGCCTGATTTACAGGTAAAGCTATTCATTATTGCAGGACTTGTTGATGCGGTATCCATGATTGGTGTCGGTGTTGCAATGATCTTTGCCTTCAGTAATCCGGTTATGGCAAGTCTGGTAGATTTTGCAAAAGAGTACGGTTTTATTACTGCTGTTGCTCATTAACGAATTTTTATAACCTTGTTGAACAAGGGGCTGTATAGTGAATATTAATGCTACCCTAATAGGGCAGACTATATCTTTTGTACTGCTGGTGATCATAACCGTAAAATGGATATGGCCACCTCTTGCAGCAGCTATGGAGGAAAGACGCAAGAAGATTGCTGAAGGTCTCGAAGCTGCTGAAAGAAGCAAAAGTGATTTAGCAGAAGCTGAGAGTAAAATTGCCGAAATGCTTAAAGAAGCGAAAATGGAGGCAGTTGAGATTCTTGATGCGGCTCACAAGCGCAGTGCGGAAATAGTAGCTCAGTCCAGACACGAAGCTCATGCAGAGGGTGAAAAGATACTTGCCCATACGCAGGCTCAGATACAAAGCGAAATTAAGCAGGCTCAATCCGAGTTGAGAAAGCAGGTTTCTGAACTTGTTGTTCTAGGTGCAGGAAAGATACTTGATCGAGAGATAAATGCACAAGATCATGCCTCAATTATTAATGAGTTAGCTGTTCAGATTGAGGGCGAATAGTATGGCTATGACAGCTAATATAGCTCGCCCTTATGCCAGAGCGGTTTTTGAAATAGCAAAAGAGAGTGATCAGCTTCAGCAGTGGTCTGATTTTTTGCAGAAAATTACCGAATTGGTAGTGAATGCAGATTTTGCAGAGCTTGTCGATAGTCCAAAAGTAACAGACAAAGATCTTAAAGAGATAATTTTGGATGTTCTGTCTATAAAAAGCGGTTCAGGATCAAAAGAGTACAATTTTGTATCCCTGCTTCTCTATTATCAAAGATTATCGGTTGTTTCAGAGATCAGTCTCCTTTTTGAAGAACTGCGAGCCGAGGCGGAAAAGCGACTGGATGCTCATATGATAACTGCTGTAGATCTTGAGTCGGAACAAAAAAACACAATCGAAAAGGCTTTGTCAAAGAGGCTCAACAAAGATGTGAGCGTAACTTATGAAGTGGACGCGACATTGGTTGGTGGAGCCATAATTAGAGCCGGTGATATGGTTATAGATGGCTCAATAACCGGATACCTTAAAAAGTTGGCAACTGAGATTAGCCGTTGAGAGGAATGAACAATGCATCTGAATCCATCAGAAATAAGCGAACTGATAAAAAAGAGAATTGAAAATTTTGATTCAGTTGCTGAAGCAAGTACCGAAGGTACAGTTGTTACAGTAACGGATGGTATTACCAGAATTCACGGCCTTGCAGATGCAATGCAGGGTGAAATGCTCGAGTTTCCGGGAGAAAAGTATGGTCTTGCACTTAACTTGGAACAGGACTCGGTAGGCGCAGTAGTCCTTGGGGACTATAAAGGAATTTCCGAAGGCGATTCCGTTAAATGTACCGGAAAGATTCTTGAGGTTCCAGTTGGTGAGGCGTTGCTTGGCAGAGTAGTCGATGCGTTAGGTAATCCAATTGATGGAAAAGGTGATATTGAAACTGAGCAAACATCTCCAATTGAGAAGGTTGCTCCAGGGGTTATTGCTAGGCAGTCAGTTGACCAGCCGGTACAGACAGGACTTAAATCGATTGATTCAATGGTGCCTATCGGTAGAGGTCAGAGAGAGCTGATTATCGGCGACAGGCAGACAGGTAAAACAGCTGTTGCTATTGATGCGATAATTAATCAGAAAGGTACAGGTATTAAATGTATTTATGTTGCGATCGGTCAAAAAGCCTCATCGGTTGCGGCAGTGGTAAGAAAGCTCGAAGAGCA
>QZLD01000245.1 GCA_004796385.1 Gammaproteobacteria bacterium
CTACCCCCTCAAAAGAGTCCCCACTCCTTTGTCGGTAAATAGCTCAAGCAACACTGCATGTTCGACTCTGCCGTCTATTATGTGTGCTGTTTCAACACCATTATTTACTGCTTCAAGGGCGCACTGTATTTTTGGGAGCATACCGCCGTAGATTGTACCGTCATCTATAAGGCGCTTTACATCATCTGAATCTAAACCTGTAAGGAGTTCACCTTCTTTGTTGAGAAGCCCCTGAGTATTTGTCAGAAGGATAAGTTTTTCTGCGTTCAGAGCTTCTGCCAATCGTCCCGCAACGATGTCGGCGTTGATGTTGTAGGATGCTCCATCTTCGCCAACACCAATCGGGGCGATAACCGGAATAAAGTTGCTTTTATCGAGCATGTCTACAACGGATACGTCAATACCGGCAACCTCGCCAACATGCCCGATATCTATAACCTCGGATTTATCAAGCTGATTCATGCCGTCCGCAATAGTTAGTTTTTTTGCTTTTATGAGACCCCCGTCTTTTCCTGTAAGTCCCACGGCTCTGCCTCCGGCATGGTTTACAAGGGCGACTATCTCTTTGTTTACCAACCCGCCAAGTACCATTTCGACAACATCCATAGTTTCGCTATCGGTTACTCTCATGCCTTCTACGAACTTGCTCTCTTTGCCGATTTTATCAAGAAGATTACCTATTTGCGGACCTCCGCCATGAACTACTACGGGGTTAAACCCTACCAGCTTCATCAGGACTATATCTCGCGCAAAAGATTGTTTTAGCTTTTCGTCAGTCATGGCGTTGCCACCATATTTAACAACTATGGTCTTTTTTCTGAATCGTTTTATATAGGGCAACGCCTCTGTTAGAACGGATGCTATTCTTTCAGCTGCAAGAAGATCAGTTGTCATTTTTGCTCCGGATATTTTCTTTTTTGGTTGGGATTGAACCCTCTGAATCGAGGGTTCAATTTTTATGATTTTTAAAAACTAAGTTCAAGATCTGATTTTACTGCCAGTATCTGCTCTTTAAATCTGGATTTAATTTGCTCCAGAGCTCCTTCGGTGTCAGCATCGAACCTAAGAACAAGGCATGGTGTAGTATTGGAGGAACGCACCAGTCCCCAGCCATCTATAAAGTCTGCTCTTAGACCGTCAATAGTGCTGATCTTGGCGTCATCGAAACGTGCCTTGGCAATAAATGTCTTCATGAATTTGGCCGGTTCACCCTCTTCCATATGAACTTTTATTTCGGGAGTATTTACACTATCCGGCAATTCAGCAAATATTTCGGAAGAATCACGGTTATCTGCTGCAATAATCTCCAAAAGTCTGGCGGCGGCGTAAAGAGCGTCATCAAATCCGTACCAGCGTTCACTGAAGAATATATGGCCGCTCATTTCACCCGCCAACGGTGCTCCAGTCTCTTTTAGCTTACTTTTAACCAGTGAGTGTCCGGTTTTCCACATAAGAGGTACACCTGCATTTTCAGAGATTACTCTGGCAAGGTGGTTGGTACATTTCACGTCGTAGATAATCTCGCAGCCCGGATTACGTGAGAGTACGTCTTTGGCGAACAGCATCATCTGTCTGTCCGGCCAGATGATGTTTCCTTTGCTATCGACAACCCCAAGTCTGTCGCCATCGCCATCAAAAGCGATACCCAGATCTGCTTTTTGAAGTTTGACCAGACTTATCATTGCATCCAGATTTTCCGGATCACTTGGGTCAGGATGGTGGTGTGGGAAATTGCCATCTACTTCACAGAATAGTTGCTCGATGTCACATCCCATCTTGCTGAATAGTGTCGGAGCAACAGAGCCGGCTACACCGTTGCCACAGTCAATAACAATCTTCAGAGGCCTTTTAAGAACAACGTCATCGGTAATTCTGTCTATATAGTCAGACATTATATTCTGCTGACGACTATGTCCTTCGCCTTCTACAAAGTTCTTCTCTCGAGCTCTTTTTTTGAGGGTCTGGATTTCTGCTCCAGAAAGCGTTTTGCCACCAAGCATTATCTTAAGGCCATTATAGTTCGGTGGGTTATGGCTGCCTGTAAGAGCAACACCAGCACCGGTTCCCAAAAGGAAGGTGGAGTAATACATCATCGGTGTCGGTACTACACCTATATCAATTACCATTCTACCTGTTGCTTTAAGACCGTCTATAAGTGCCTGCATTAATTCCGGCCCGGAAAGCCTGCCATCTCTACCGACAACGATTGCAGCCTGACCGGAATCAGCAGCCTCTGAACCTATGGCTCTACCGATTTCATGAACAACCGACGGGGTTAGATTTTCCTCGACAACGCCTCTGATATCGTAGGCTCTGAATATGGTATCCACAATCTCTACATTCTCATCATATTCAGGTTTAGCTGGTTCTATATCGCCCAACATCATGTTGCTACCAGTATCATCTAATGTTAAAGATTTATCATTGCTTCGTTCTACTAAACTTCCCGTACCGTCTTCACCTTCAGGGAAAAGCTCATCGAAAAGAGATGGGATCTGAGGTTCATCGCTATTTTTACCTCCGGATTTAAGATTATCCCCGGATTTTTTTATCGAAAAATCCCCTTCGCTTGATGAAAACTCCATTAAATTTTCTTTTTCATCTTTTTGGGCCGTATCGGCAGTTTCTTCTTTAGCTGAAGGAGATTCGCTTTTTTCCTCCTCCTCTTTTCCGGCAAACGGATCTATTATTATGTCTTTTTCCATCGTCTCTCTTTCAATATCGTTGGAAGCATCTTCAAGATCTTCATCAGTAATCTCATCTACAATCAATTCTTGCCGATTTATACCTTCATCTTTTATTTTTGACATAAACTTAGGTGCCTGACCGTATTTCTGTGTTATATCATGGCCTATTTCCATCATCGAGGGCATTGATGATTTAAGCTCATTCAGATGTAATCCATACTGAAGCTTGACCCGATTTTCTTTAACATCCTCAATAAAATTGGTCATAGTGATGCCATCTTTACGCAGAAGCCTGGAGAATACTCTTACCGGAACAAAGCATGCGATTATCAGCAGCAATATTGATCCTGCGCCAACAATTATTATTGAGAGTTTGTCTATGGATTCGAATATTCCCGGCTTATGTCCAATGTAGTAGGTAACACTTATAGGAGTTCGCGCTATATTGGAGCTATTGCCCGGATTACCTTTTTTAACGGCGTGATCACCATTCTGGGCGATAATTACAGGAGACCCCATTGGTTTATAACTGATTTCTGCATATCCCTCAGGAATCTTAATTTTACTTAGAACATCTTGAGCGGTTCTTCTTTTAAATGTTGTGTATAAATGTGCAATTACACCATTGTCATCAATAATCGGCTGAATATAAACCATCTGTTCATTCTGCAAGTCTCCAGGATGAAGTATTTCAACAGAAGGGGCGGATTTGGTCTTGTTGGCCTGATCTATCATTGATGCTACAGTCCAGGTTGTAGGATTTTCTCCTTCACTGTCCCGCTCGGTTTTATCGGCAGAAATAATATCTATCTCTTTTGCATCTGGAAAAAAGTTTTTTAATTTTAATTTGTACTCTTCTATTGCTTTATTGTCATTATTTATCAGTGCGTTAATCAGGTCATTATCTTTGGCTATACCGGACAAAATATCTGTTTTTGTTTCAAATGCCATATTCAAGGCTGCAGCAATATCACTAACTACAAGCTGCTCATACCTCTTTTTATCAAATTTCCGAGCATCCTGACTAAGAAG
>QZLD01000161.1 GCA_004796385.1 Gammaproteobacteria bacterium
GTTGCTTTTGCTATCAATGACGCCATGAAGTCTGTTTGCGGCTGAAAATAGGCCTTTGCCACATCCTTGAAAATCACAGTGGGTTCTCGGCACTCACGCGTAATCACAATCGAATGCCAATTGGTTTCACCCTTCTGCCCGTATTCCTTCAGTGCCTCTTCAACCAAAATGGCAAGAGCATCCAGCGGCTTTTTTTTCTCAAGATACGCCTGATCAGCGGAGGAGATTTGATCGGCTTTACATGCCTCCATCAAGACCTCCCGATACAGCGCCTCTTTTGATCTGAAATGGTAATTCAAAGCACTAAGATGAGTATTTGCCTTCCCTACAATATCTCTAACCGTTACCCCCTTATAGCCTTTTTCCGCAAACAGAAGCCCTGCAGCATTGATGATTTTTGCCCGGGTTTTTTCAGAATCTACCGGTGTACCCATGTTTTCTCCCCGCCTCGCAGGCCATATTCCAGTTTAGTACGCACGTATGATACATTTGTTCGATACAATCGTATGATACATTTGTCACATTTTCAAGCATGACTATTTTTCTAGAAATAGTTATGTGGAGTTTTGACGCAAAAAGCACGGTCGAAAAAAATGGACAATCAGGGATAGGCAAAACAGCAATTATTTGCAGCAACAACTCCAATGACCCAAATAACTCAACAGTCGGTTTGGATTATATTCAAAAGCCAGGAGCAATCGGGTACATACCACGGTTATCACTCATGTCTGCTTCTGGCACATTTGGAATGTACATATGCACGAATGGGATTCGAAACATAAGTACGCTTTTAGTAAAAAAATATCGCCAATACTGCCCCGTCTGGTTGTTAATAAATCCAACTCTCAGTACGCCGATATGCGTATGTAGACATCTGTTTTATAATCGTTTTCAATACCATCAAAAGCGTACCTTTTTCCCCCGACCAACTCCGCCCCACCAATCACAAACCCAACAAAGCCTAAATCACCTTTAAAAACAACAATTAAACAGAAGATGGATCCGGCGTAGTCTATGGACATCTTGCAAAATACAAGCTTTTTAGTAACAAATATTCGCGTTACAAAAAACGGAGTTACAATTATGACTAAAATGGCCACCCCACTTTTAGTGTTAATCCAATTCAAAACGGTGCGCCAAAAACCGTACTTCAATATCCGAAAAGTCATGAGAATATACAGAATACTATAGGCATTCTTAAACCCTAACGCTAGTTAAGCAAGAGCTATTTATTACTCAAATATGAAATTTAATATTTCATCGTAAAACAACCATGAGCAATTATATTCATTGCTCCTTTATAAAATTTTACACAATATTTCCCTTCGCGCAGAGCTTTCTTATCTACTCCATAGAATGTTTTTATTAAATCCATGTAGTGTGTTTTGGAATTTTTATCTACATCATAAAGGGTTTTTCTCTTTAACAGTGAACCATCTTTAATAAATTCTACTGTCACATCTGAATCTTTTGGTTTTTCTCTAAACCAAGCTCTAAGATAAAAATAGTGCTGTTTAAGATGGAAATCCTGATCAAAATTTTCTACGCCAATCCCCTGCTCACTTAACTTCATTGAGCACATTGATTCTTTATCAGAAGAACAAAATGCGATCTCTCCATGAGGCATATCCGCACTTACTTTTTTATCGCCTCCATCAGAACAACCAAATACTGAAACAAGAATAGCAACAAAGATCATCGACTTACATTTCATATTAACCTCCACTGGCAACTAAAATTAAACTCCAAGCTTTTTAAAACACTCTTTTGCTTAACGTTATGTAAGTATAGTTGCCGTCTACTAGGCTTCAAGCTGAAAATTATCTAACGAACATCTACCAATAACCCTTATATTTGCATAGAATAACAGGTGCTAAACTCGGAATGCTTTTGATTATTAATTAAAAAAGTATTTACTAACATTAATCATGGATATAACCCCATATTTGGGAATAGCAAAAAAACGTTAAGAGGAATAACAATGAAAAAGATCCTGTTATGCTCACTATTGACTCTAATAGCCTGCCAATCAGCATCTGCTGATACTTTTTTTGGACTATATACCGGAGTCAATCACTGGCAAACCGAATATGAGGGAAAAACAGCCCTTCAGGGAACTGAAACTGCTCTGCAAGATGATCTTGGAATTGAAGATTCAGGTAATATGTTTGCATATATAGCGGTGGAACACTTTATTCCTCTAATACCAAATATAAAGCTACAGTACACTAAAGTTGGCCTGGATGGCCGCAGTGTATTAGAGAGAGATCTTTATATTTACTATAAACATTTCCCTGTTAATACGCCTATGAAATCAGAAGCTGTTTATGATAATTATGATGTAATTGCTTATTATGAATTGCTGGATAATTGGCTTACCCTTGACCTTGGGTTAAATATTAAAACCTTTGATGGCTATCTTTACACTCGTGGAGAATTTGCTGCAGCAGATGAAAGCAGCAAATACCTTTCAATAAGGTATAACTTTACTAAAAGCATTCCTATGCTTTATACAAAAATCCAGGCCAACATTCCCTTCACAGGATTTTATCTTGGAACAGAAAGTTGCGGAATAACAACAGGAACAAAAACTGTTCTGGATCTAAAAGGATATGCCGGATACGAATCCGAATTCGGACTTGGTGCTGAAATCGGTTTCAGATCAATATCCCTGGATGTTGAACAAATCGATGATATGATGGCTGATTTCTCAGCTAAAGGATTTTACGGCAGTATTAATTATCATTTTTAACTCTGCTACATTTGTAACTCATTATAAAAGTCCGGTATTTACCGGACTTTTCATTAAATTTCACTTCCCCCTGTTTTTTATAGACTATAATTGCTTATATAAACATTTAACTAAAAGCGTTTTTACATGCTGGATATAAACTGTGGTGTCGTTTATGGGTAATTATTTTGATATCGACTGTGAACAAGATACATTGAATGAATTTATTGATGATTTTAATGAGCGAATTGTAAATATTGAAGCAATCGCTATCTCTCTTGGTTCTCAGAAAGTAACAAAGAAAAACATGATCCCTCTGATAGGGGAGATCAATACAATTAAAAACAATGCCGCCGAAACACAAAACATTCCTCTTTCAACTATTTTAGATTCTTTAGAAGTTATTTTATCTGGAGCTATTGATAAAAACGTTTCTCTTCCTGAAACGTTCGCTGAATTCATGATGGCAATTTTCGAAATTGCTGGTGAAATAGCTCTACAAGCAGCGGAAATACACAAAATTGACTTTGATCTGTTTTCTAAAATTCAAAACTCACTACAACCATTAGGGTCTTGTCAACCCGAAGAGTTCTCTTCTACTATAGAACTTTCCAGAGCACTTCTGTCTGATTATGACTTCAGCACCAGTGATGTCGATTTATTCGAGTCTGAAGAATCTGTCGATAATGACATCGAACTGTTTGATAATGAAAATCAAACCGAAGCTCAATCAGCAAACATCTCTTTTGAACCAAAAGAGAATGGAAAATTAAAGGATGATCTCCAGGTTTTCAGAATAATTGCTGAAGAATCAAATGATTCTCAATCTGCACCCAAAATAAAATTGCTCTCGTTTTTATATCTTTCAAAATTAATGAATGCAGCAGCTGGTAATCCTGTAGATCCTTTTCAGCTTGAAGCTGCAATTTACTTTTCGCAAATGTCACCCTTGTTCAAAAATAGAGCAAAAAAGAGTATTGCAAAATTCCACCTTATTCCGGTTCAAAACGGATGGGAACTTGCGTCTGCAATAACAGCCTTTACCGAAAACAGAGAATTGGAAAGCATCAGTTTTGACAAATCCCTAGGTAATCAGATAAGAAATGGCTCTCAAATTGTCAGAATATGTAATCACTATTGGAAAATCTCAAATGGTGCTCAAGATAAAACAACAGTAATAAATGCCATTAATGAAATATCCACCGCTGCAGAGTATTCAAAAGTGTGGGTTGACCTATTTAAACGCATAATTGAAAAAGCAGTTAATTGCCTGGAAAAATACAACTGCCCTACTTTAAACAATACTTCTGCAAAAAAGATTCTTTGTGTAGATGATGACAAATTAACATTAAAAATCTTTAAGCATATTCTTGAAAAAGAAAACCATATTCCTCTACTTGCTGATAATTATGATGATGCTCTTGAATTAATAAATATTGAGAAACCTGATTTAATATTTCTTGATTTAAATATGCCCGGCAAAGGCGGATACTGGCTTGTAGAACAAAAAAAACATAATGATATTTTAAAAAATATACCAATAGCTATTATTTCAGGGAGCAATGATGATTATGGGATTTCGACTAATGATATAGTCGGCTTTTATAACAAACCTATTGGCAAAGACACTCTAATAAGTATTATTGACTCTCTTTTTAATTAAAAAATAAACTTAGCCATTTGAAATTCCATTGGGAACATGCCCTGTTGCAACATGCTCGGATGCAGAGGCGCAATGCCCCGTATTATCATCAAAGAAGATATCTGCTTTAAATGACTGCAAAAACTCACCTTTTGAGAGCCCTCCCAGAAAAAGAGCTTCATCTATCCTGATATTCCATGCTCTTAGCGTTTTAATAACTCGTTCGTGCGCAGGGGCTCCTCTAGCAGTTACCAGAGCAGTTCTAATTGGTGAGCTATCAACAGAATATTCAGACTGAATACTCTGCAATGCTGCCAGAAAAGATTTAAACGGGCCTCCCGGCAAAGGGCTATCTGCCTTGTTCTTTTCATTTTCATTAAATTTCTCAAGCCCGTCTTTTTGATAAATAATCTCAGCTTCGTCAGAAAACAGTACCGCATCACCATCTATAGCGAGCCTTAAGATACCATCTGTATCACTACGATCTATATCATTATTTCCATTAGACGGAATAATTGTAGCAGCAGCATATCCTGAATTAAGGGCGTTTTTTACATCTTCAGGATCTGCCGATAAAAAAAGATGCGCTCCAAAAGCCGAAATATATTTATATGGACTTTCGCCATTAGTAAATGCAGCTCTTACAATATTAAGCCCGTGAGCTTCTATAGATTTAAAAATTCTCAAACCGGTATCGGCACTATTTCTTGACAGCAGAATTACTTCTACACTTGTTGAGTTATCCATATTATGAATATTCAAAAACTTTTTCACCAGATTATAGGCTACACCCGGCTTTAAAATATCATCCTCATGATCAATCTGATACTGACAATATGCATCAACCCCTCTCTCCTCATATATACGATGACTCTCTGTCATATCAAAAAGAGCTCTTGAAGATATTGCCACAACCAATTTACCATCAAAATTAACCGACATATAAATACCTCAGACCCTGTTTTATTAAAACACAAAAAAACAAATAGTTGTTTTGGATAACAAAATATCACAAAGAGAAAACAAGTTACCAGTAATACAAAACACTTTTTTGAATAATTAAGATATCTTTTATTCTGTATATAAAAGATATAAATAAAACACAAGGTGTACCATATGTTTATTTTCACAAGGTATCCATTAATTTTCTTTAAACTTCTTCTCTTATTGATAGTTATCTTTTTAATTACAACGTCTAAAATCGCGTTTTGCAGCAATATAAAAAGAATCGAAGAATATGGGATTATTCGTGAATTTTTCATATGCAATGTATATTCCGATCTGGAACGATATATTCTTTTTAATTCCAAATCTGTTTCAATTCCAAACTTCTATAAAATTGACAAAAAAGGCCTGATAGCAATTAACATTAAATTGGAGGTTTTAAGCAACTATAACCCTACGCAAATCAAGGAAATAGATATCAAAGGACCTGATAATTTAGAAATTGATATAAAAAGCGCAGTTCCATTCAACAATAAAGATGGATACGGCCATATAATATCCCCACAGGCATTATGGTTTATTTATACTCACTCTGACAATAGATTACCAAATGGAAAATATTCGATAAAAATCCGACTGGAAAGCGGACATTCTCAAATAGTTACAAAAAATTTACAGGATAATGATAACCTTGTAAGTTCCTATAAAAAACAGCAGCATTCATTTTTTGATTATTCTCCACATGGAATAATAATTTCCGAAGAAAAGAAGATTAATGACCCTGAATTCCGATGGCCTCAACTACCTAATCTGAAAGCTTATTACCAACTTAAAATTTTTAAAGGTCTTGAGGAGTTCTCCTTTTTCAGTGATAGCATAAATAAAGATTCAATATTTAAAAGAACGGGGGTTGTTCCATATCCAAATATTAATAGCAAAATCCTTTATTCCGACCTTACTGCAGATCAAGAGTACCACTGGCATTTGCAAATTTTCGACCACAAAAAAACGAGCGAGGTAAATGAAATCATTCTAACGCCTTTAATAAATACCATCTGGAAGGAAAATCTGCATTTTTTAATTGAATAAGAATTCTTTTATTGGCAAAAGATGATCTTGAGACATAAGATGTGGAGCATGACCGCAATTCTTTATTGTTACCAGCTCAATATTATTGTGGGTCTCTTTCATTCTGGATATAATATCATCGGTCAAAGCAATGGAGTTCTCTCCATGAATAAGCAAAACAGGACAAGTAACATCCTGCCAATACTCCCAAAAACCGATCTCCATATCATTAAAATATGGAAGGTCTCTTGTGTATGCAAAGATATCCGGGTCGTAGTTTGAAACCAAAACCCCATCGGCATTCTTAATAACTAACGAATCACAAATATCAAAAAATATCTGATCTGAATGAGCTCCATACGCCTCTTTAAAAGGCCTGAAGTAATCATATACCTCTTCCTTAGTATTAAAGGTTACAGGCCGTTGATTACCAACAACTTGCGCCAACTTCATTGTCAGCTTACTTATTACCGGGCCAATATCATTAAGAACCAACCTTTTTATTGGCGAATTTTCAATTGAGGCAATAAGAATTCCAATAATCCCCCCCATTGAAGTTCCCAACCAATCAGCAGAGTTTATTTTTAGCTGATCAAGCAACTCCAGAGAATGAGGCACATAGGTTTGATAATGATAAAGTAACTTTTGCTCCAACCAATCGCTTTTACCTCTTCCGACAAAATCAGGAGTTGTTACTCTGTATTTACTTACGAATTCTTTAGCCAGATATTCAAAAACCCGACAGTTATGCGATATTCCATGAGCACAGATCAGATCATTTTTATTGCTGATATTTTCCACTTCGTATTGAAGATAGTGCATCTTCAAAAACTCACTACCAGCAGTTACATCTATATAATCGTCCCTGATTACTGTATTTTCCTGATCCACAAATCACCCTGTACTATTTTCTGATACTTTTAGCTGCATATGCTCATATTCTTCTTCAAAAAAGAATTTTTCTTCTCCGAAAGCAGGTTTTAACTGATCTAACCATGTGGCATTTTCATCATATTTCGCAAAAAACGGTTTTTGAACCCACTCATGATTCCTTGCCTGAATAAAACGCAGAACTATTACCTTTTCTGATTTTATTGTTGCAACCCCCTGAATCTCTACTTTACCCGGCCCTGCGCTCATAGATGGGCCTCTTGCTGTACGGGAAAGACCAGAAACATTGCTTATAGCGTCTTTGTATATTTCCCAGGCTTTTACTATAGGAAGTTCAAAATATGCCTTTGCTCCGGTATCTCGCTCAACAAACATATAATAAGGAATTATGCCCAAACGAACCTGTTCCTTCCACATTTTAATCCAGATATCAGCTGAATCATTAATATTGGCAACGAGCGGCGCCTGGCTTCTTATCTCCACACCTGCATCCCGCAAACGTTTGATTGCCTCTCTGACAACTGGAGTACTGAACTCTTGCCAGTGATTAAAATGAGCCATAACAGCCACATGCTTACCTGAATCAATCAGTTTTTTTATTAGTGCAATAAGGCTATCCGCATCACTATCAGTCACAAATCGGTGCGGCCAAAATGTTAAAGCTTTGGTACCGAACCTGATTGACTGAATGTGATCATATTCTGAAGAGAGAAGTGGTGTAAGATAGTTCTCAAGATATTTGGTTTTCATAACCATTGGATCTCCTCCAGTCATGAGAAGATCTGTTACCTGCTTGTTTTCACGAAGATATCTATGCAGAGAATCTGCCTCTTTCGTACCGAATCTTAATTCACTCTCACCTATAAATTGCGCCCATCTAAAACAAAAGGTACAAAAAGAGTGGCATACCTGCCCTTGACTTGGAAAAAACAACACTGTCTCATTGTATTTATGCTGCATTCCAAATAAAGGTTCACCATCCAAGCGAGGAACATTCATATCCAGCTGCCCAGCAGGGTGAGGATTTAACTGAAACCTTATTCTTTTTACCTCTTTCTGTATATCATCAACAGAAGCATCTTCATCAATAAGTTTTTTAAGTGCATTAAAATCGTCTTCAGTTAACATTCCTTTCTGAGGAAAAGTAAGCTGATAAATCGGATCAGCCGGAATATTTTCCCAATTTATTAATTCATCAATCACATAATTATTTACTCTAAAAGGAAAAACCATGGCCACAATTTTCATAGATTGTAGCTCATCTTCAGGGATATGCTTCAGTTGCGTTATTTCATCAATATTCCTTTCCGTAAATACCCGAAATTTTCTATCGCAAAATGATTTGATATTTTCTGAAAAAATAGTGCTACTCCCGTATCTCATTAAATACTACTCCAAAATCTTTGTGCATATCGAAATGGGCTAAAGCCCTAAAATTGAATAAAGCATTCGTTTCAATAGCTTAGCCACACAACTAAAACCACAAAACCAAGGAAGCGCTAGATTTTAGCATTTTTTAAGAGAATTGTCCTGAATTAAAATCGTCTCTAAAATTCAAGCATTAAGTCGTCACCACAATCATATACCAAGGGAATCCAGTAAATCATCAACTTCTGATTGGTCATGTTTTCTTGATAAAACAGAATCCGTACTGGAATTTTCCAGCGACTTCCTATCAGAAGCATCATTATCAGCATCATCAGACATAATTAATGTTATCTGATTTATAACTTTAACCATTTCATTTATCTGCTGACTGGCTCTATCTGAAAACTGTAGTGACATCTCAGCATCGTCTATCGCATGCAAAGCATCAGAAATATTTCCGTTAGTAACATTTAACCTGGCCTGATCAAGATAATCTAAAAGAGTAGCACTACCCTGAGCTATATCCGATTTCATACAATCCACCTGCTTAAGTACTGTAAGATCAGATAATAACTGCCTTATTTTTCCTAAAATAACTTTGTTGCACTTAAGTAGATTTTCTTTATCTTTTTTTAAACGAATAGCATTAAGAACTGAAATGACTCTTGATTTCACCTCAGATTCTGTAAAAGGCTTTATTATATAGTCTGCCCCACCATTACGAAAAGCCTCAAGAATATACGATCTATCATCAACTGCCGTTATAAAAATAATTGGAATATCAAATAAATATTCACTATTTTTTAACTCATTACATGTTTTGAAACCACTCATACCCGGCATCATAATATCCAGCAAAATAAGATCAGGCTGGTTATCAATTACAAAATTAATACAATCACGTCCATTCTCAGATTGAGATACTTCAAATTCCCCCTGAAGCATCTTTTTCAGAACAATTCTATTGGTTGCCTGATCATCAACAATGTGGATATGATATTTATCTTTATTATCTGACAAAACAAAATCTCCCTAAAATATACAAAGCAATTCTGTAATTTCTAAAGAAATCACATCTTCCAATATTAAATTTAGCAGTAATATTATATTTTTCCTTCGTTAATCAAATCTATTTCCTCTAACTCAAAGGTAAACACATGTTTTGTTTACTGATATAGGATTTTCACCAAATATTGCTCCTACAAACAATAAATCATTTAAGGCATTTGACCATATTATAAAAACATGATAGAAATGACTGCGGTTTTAGGAAGATCAAAAACTTAGCAAAGTAAATTCCTGACAACCAAAATAAAAAGCATTAAAACTTCAAAATGCTAATTAATGAAAACAGTTTAATGCTGTATTTTTAGAATAAATAATTATTTTAATCAAAACTATGTTTTTACGGAGAGAGGATACCCATCATGTTATTGCAACGTCACGCAATCAAAAAGATTTGCGCGGCTGCAGCTACTGTAGCTGTAGCATCCACCATCACTATTTCAAATGCAGCGGAATATCCACCGTTACCGGAACTTCGTGTTGACCTGAATCAAACCTCCGTCTCAGGAGTGTCATCAGGCGCATATTTTGCAGCCCAGTTTCATGTTGCCTGGTCAAGTAAGATGAAAGGTGTTGGTATTTTTTCAGGTGGTCCTTGGGGGTGTGCTCAGGGTTCATTAACTACTGCCGAAGGTGTTTGTAAAAACGGCAGCGGCATTGAAGCCCACATAAACACATTGGTCAACGATGCCACTAATCGTTCAAGTGCAGACAGAATTGACAATATTGATAACATGAAATCAGATCGGGTTTTTATATCGTACGGCGGTATTGATCCCACAGTTGCACCAGCAGTTACCAAAAGCATTCCGAGTTTTTATGAAATGCTTGGAGTTCCGTCAGATAACGTAAATATTCATGAACAATCGGAAATGGGGCATGCTATTCCCACTGTAGATTTTGGTAATCCATGTCACTTTGACACGGAACCGCCTTGGATAAGCAGCTGCGACTATGACGGCGCAGGTGAAATGTTAAAACACATATATCATGATGAGACCCTGAACCCCAAAGTATCCAAAACTGCTCTTTCGGGTCAATTCATCGAATTCGATCAATCCGAATTTACCGATGGCTCACCTGCATCAATAAGTATGGCAGAGAGAGGCATTCTCTATGTTCCTGAAGCGTGTGACCCGGAAAAACATCCTGAAAATGTCTGTCGCCTCCATGTATTCTTTCATGGCTGCGAACAGGGAATTGACACACAACCCAATGATCGCTTTGGAGATGATTGGATGTTAGACGGAACCGGTTTATGGTCTGTTCCATATCCTAAAATCGGAGATACCATCTATAAAAACGTTGGAGTAAACGAATGGGCAGATAGCAACCAAATGATCGTAATGTATCCGCAATGGATCAAAACTTTCAGTCCTGTAAATAACAAAGGTTGTAATGATTGGTGGGGCTACACCGACCATGTTCATAATACAAATTATGATGATAAAGATGCTCCTCAAATGAAAGCGATACAACTTATGATTGAGAAAATTCTGGGGCAGGATTTTATCGACTATGATCAAAAAGAGGCTCTTGACAGCATAAGAGAAGCCTTAGCAAATGCAGAAGCAGCTCAGTCAGAATCAGATTCAGCCTTAACTGAAGCAGAACAAAATCTCGTCGATGTCAAAGAAACTGATGACTTGGACATAATGCATGAAAAACTCTCTGCAATTGAGGCTCTTACAACCACTTCAGAAGAACAGCTGGCAATCGCACAAGAACAAAAAGTCGCAGCAGAAGAGCAGAAACAGATAATTATCGACCTTATTCCTGAGCAGGAAGATGATGCTGCTGACTATGTTGCTGATGCAGAAGCTCTAATTAGTAAAATAGATTTGGTAATTAACGATATATCAGAAAACAAAGCAGACTCTGAAAATATTTCGCTTCTTATCCAAGCTGAAATTATTAAACAAAAAATTGAAAATGCCGTAGCTATTACAAATACAAAAGCAGAAACCAGTAAAACAGCAGTTGAGAAATGCCAATCTGCCTATGCAACTATCGGCAATGCTGAAACAATTCTCGAAATGGAAAACGCAGCAACAGAAAACAACCTCTGTGTTAGTACTGCAGAATCTGCAGCTAATGAAATAAATACACAGCTTGATAGTGTAAATTCATTAATTATGGATTTGAATGAAATCAGCCATACCGACATTTCATCCTATATAGCTGATGCTGAAGATCAGAAAGATCTGGTCACTGAAAATAAAACTTCAGCAGAACAACTTATTACGGATGCACAATCCTGCATGGACCAGCTTAATCAAACCATCGTTGATAAAATTAATAACACCTCCAACACAGCAGAAACCAATTTACAAGAAATTGTTAGTCTGAAAGATGTAGTTACAGGACAACTTGACATGATTAACTCACAACTTACAGATGCTGAAAGCGCTACTGATTCAGCTAATGCAGAAGCTGCTGTAATTGCAATTGACAGCCTTATTATCGCAATGGAAGACAAAATAGCTATCGCACAAAACATTAAAACTACTATCGATGAATTAATGAATATTGCAAATCAATCATCAATACATAGTTCAATTTCGGCCAAAATAACCAGTGCTGATAACAATATACTGAATATGCAAAACTCTTTGTCTCAGGCTAACACCAAAAAAGGGCAGGCTGAAGCAGCACTTTTTAATCTTTTGGATGGAGAAGCTAAAGATCTTTACAATGCAGCTCAGGATGCACAATTTAAAGCAAAAGCCGCCGAAGAAAACATAAATAAAGTTAAAGATGCTCTTCAGGAACAACTGGAAAATCTGAACAATCCCAATCTCCAAAAACCGGAGATTATTGCCAATGCAAAAGCAGAAGCAGATAAACTTGCCGGATTTGTAAACGATGCCGAAACTGCTCTTGCCAATGCAAACAATACTGCAGAAGCAGCTAAAGGCACCGCAGTTGAGACGAGCACAGCTCAAACTGCAGCATATATTTCTGAAGTAAAAGATGCTGCAATATCAGAAAGCGAAGCTGCAAATGCTCTTTATAAAGAAGTTATTAATACTGCTTACACCCTTGCTTTAAGCGAAGCTCAAACTTATGCAGATAATATTGCAGCCAGCAATTCACTAATAGAAGCTGCAAAAGAAGAGCAAGCAAATGCAGCTAATGCTTCAGAATCTATTGCTGCTGCCAAAAAGATTGAGGAACAACAGGAATTAATAACCCAGTATAAAGATGCCATTGAAAGTGCTCTTAACCTGGTAAACGACATTAACTCTGCTGCAGGCATAGAAACATCCGGAATGGCTTCTGTCACAGCTGAAATTGAAACTTTAATTACTGAAGCAGAAACAGATCTGGCAAATGCGTCTGAAAATCTTGCAGAAGCCAGAGATAGCGCTGTAACAGCAGCTGAAACGGAACTTAATAATGCTCAAAAGATATATGAAAATGCTGAAACCTTAACTAAAATAGCAACTACTCCTGAAGAAGTATCTGAGGCGCAAGCATCTCTAAGAAACGCAGAAGAAATTCTTGCAACAGCAGAATCCAACTATGCTGAAGCAGACAGCATTGCCCAACCGGAAGGCTATGAACCCAAAATACCAGAACCGCAAAAATCAAGCGGTGGTGGAGGTGGTAGCACCTCCCCTCTATTGATATTCATTTTTGCTGCCTTGGCTTGTGGTATAAAAAGAAGAAAACCTTAATCGGGTAGTAAATTACAAAAGCCGATTTAAAAATCGGCTTTTGTTTTATAAATACTTTAGCGGCCACAATTATTAATGGTGAAATACCCGTCCAAATTACCCTTTAGAAGTAACTAATCACCCATA
>QZLD01000183.1 GCA_004796385.1 Gammaproteobacteria bacterium
ACCCCTTTAAGCGCAGCCGAAAAGAGATATGCATAGCGGCTATTTGTACATGGAGGTACAAATAAGGTTTGATTGAGCATGGATGCGAATCAAACCGGCCGCGTGGGCAGATTGAATTTGAGGGAAGTCGAGCCCGAGTGTTTGGTGATAATTTAGAAATATTGCGATGATATTGGATGAAATAATTTTTCGATAACATCGTAAAGCATAGTCACTCTATGTTTAAGAGGTTATCGGAAAATTAGGCTTTCAAGATCAAGCAAGAAACTAAATTATTATTAAATACTCGGGCTACCCAGCTTAGGGGAATGTTTTTTTGCTTCGTTTTTTGTCATTTATCTATCAATAAATACTCACAGCTATAAAAAAACCACAAGTGAGTTTGACTCGATACTTATTCTCATGGCTTCATACAAAGAAAACCATGATATTCTTTCTGCAAAATATGGGTGGCTTTGAGGCGTGGAGTTAATATTATTAGCCTCATCATCTGATACAGCATTTCCTTCTAGATTAATGCCAATAAGCGAAGCGCAGCTAATTAACTCTTGCAAAGCTTGAAAACTAGAGCAAAGTGCTTCACCTCTTATAGAATCGTCAATAATTGGCTCTGCAAATTCGGTTGGCACAAAATACCCTTCTGAATCTGAATGAGAAATTATATGGGACCTAAGCATATACATCTCTTCTTCAAGTATTTCATCTTCATATATACTATCACCATCCTGCAAAGGTGGTAGTTCCGAAATACCTGCATAACCATATGCCACTAAGCGACATAAAATCGCATAAAAAACTTCAGGGAATGATGAATATGCACATCTACTTTCAGAAGCCTCCTTAGAGGATGTTTCTACAAACTGCTGCGCACCTTCCTTTTGTAGCAAACTATTAATTGAAGCTAAATCCTGCTCATAAGGATAATCTTCATCTATTGCTTTATAAGTGTCTTTCGAAACTATTTGAATACTTAATGACATAACAGAATTCCAAATATTTATTTAATGTCTTTAGGGTCTACCAAATCAAATTTTGGTAGCATTTTTGCTGATGGCGCATCGAACTCTAATTCATCCCACTCTTCCTGACCTAAAAATGCATCTTTTCCAAGATGTTCTTTAACTTTATTTCTTAAGTCTGAAAAAGCCTCATAATCATTAATAGCATCTTGCAGAGTCTCTGTTAACTGAAAAAAAATCATGTTACTGGTTATTTCTTCAGTTTTAAATACTGGCATAGACAAAATAGTGTCTTTTCCAAAAAGATCTACATAGGGTTTTCCAAATATTCCCATCCAAGGGATACCTGCTAGCCAACTTTCTAAATGAATTGTTGAAGGAGAAAAAAGCAAGTTGTCTGCTGGGTCTATGTAATCATCATGTAAAAAACAATAATATATCCAATCAGCAGAGTATTTTTTTGCAAAATAATATAAAAACAGTTTATAAGACTCCTCCTGATTTTTCTTTACTTTAAAATCATATTCAATTATCGAGTGCGTTGTTCTTAACTTATTTTCACTACTTACTGAACCTTGGCGCTTTGGAAAATTATAATTCCAACAAATCCCATCTTGCCAATACCTCACGAACGCAGAGCGCTCACCTATGAAAGACTTTTCAGTTGGTTCATAAAGCCCAAACTTCTTTGGCAAAGCTTTTTCGCCAAAGTTCTTCTCAACATTGCATAGAAAGTCCTCACAATCATCCTCAGAGTTTATAAATTGAGTTGTAAACAAGCAGAATCTGATACTTTTTATCATAATTTGTCTTCCGTAATTACCTTACCCAAGCTTTACCTTATATAGACCATTTATTCTTTTCCCTTCAATCATCTAATAGTGCCTTGGTGGTGGTTCAGCCAAATCAAACTTTGGTAGCATTTCAACTGCAGGAGCATAGTCACCATTCTCATCGCAGATAGGCTGTGATAAAAATGCCTGCCTACCTAAGTGATCTTTAACTTTTTCCCTTAACTGAGCAAACTGTTCATAACCATTAATCGCTTCATGCAAGGTTTCTGTAAGCTGGAAAAAAATTATATCTTCCGATATTTCTTCTACTGAAAAAACTGGCATTGAAAGAATCTTATCTCTTCCAAACATATCGATATATGGCTTACCAAACACCCCCATCCACGGAATACCTGGCAGCCAGTTTTCTAAATGACGAGTAGATATCTGAGAAAGATTGTCATCATAATAATCAATATCGTCATCAAAAAAACAGTAATAAGAAAAATCCGCATGATATTTGCTAGATAAAATCATTAAAAAATCTTTGTAAATGGCGTCTTTATTCTTTTTTATCTGAAAGTCATATTCAATTATATTATGAGTAGTTTTCAAATCATTATACGATTCAATTTGGCCATGCCATCTAGGGAAGTTATATACCCATGACACACCTTCCTGCCATAACTCTTCAAAATCAGCAATATCATTAATATTAAAATCAAATTCATTTGGCTCATATGGACCATATTTTCTGGGCAATGCTTTATCACCAAACATTTCACGTACTTTGCCGATAAAAAACCTGCAGTCTTCTTTTGAATGTATATATTGCGTTGTTAATAAACTGAATCCAATATTTTTAATCATTATTACCCCCTATTTATTACAGATACTTAACCAAAGCTTTTTTATTAAGGCTACTTATATTAATAGCTTTTATAGTTTGTGCAACATCATCATAGAATCACTGGGTTAAAAGCAATCTGATCCACACACTATGACCCCACCTACGAAGCACCAATCACCCCTTATCTCGTTCCCGAGCTCCGCTTGGGAATGAATATAGTCAGGCTCTGCCTGACAAAAGCTTTCAAAGCATTTATACATCAAAGTTTATTACATATTTTAAGTTTTAATAATTATCAAAAAGGAAAAAGTATGCATTCCCAGGCAGA
>QZLD01000299.1 GCA_004796385.1 Gammaproteobacteria bacterium
ATTGAAAAGTCTGTTACTGCATATATTGAGGATGTGGCATCGATTTGCAGGAAAATGATAACCACATGAGGAAATACCATGCAATTTTCTAAAGAAGAGTTAATGCAGATAAAGAGCGGCAGGTCGCGTTTTTTAGCTATGGCTGTAACCTATTGTTTAGGTGTTTATAACGATAATTTCTACAAGCAGGCGGCGTCGCTGATAGCTGTCGATACAGATGAAAAACGATTACAGGGATTGGCATTGATTCTTCTCTCTGTTCCGTTCGTTTTATTTTCTGCCTACGCAGGTTGGTTGGCAGACCGCTTTCCAAAGCGCAATATTGTTATCTTTGCTAAATTTTTTGAGTTGGCGGCGATGCTTATTGGTGCTTACGGGGTTTTTACTGTTAACTGGTACTGCATAATGGCAATGGTTTTTATTATGGGATTGCAGTCAACTATCTTTAGTCCGGCTCTGAATGGGTCTATACCAGAACTCTATCCGGATAAATATGTAATGCAGGCAAACTCCTATATGAAATTGGCAACTACAGTTTCTGTATTGATGGGAGTTGCGCTTGCCGGGGTACTGCTTGATCCGGGTTTGTATGAAGTAGATATTGCTGCCGGTAAGGAGTATGGGCGATATCTGGTCGGGATTGTAGCGGTTGCTGTTGCTTTGACAGGTGTTTTTGCCAGCTTCGGGACGGCTAAAATAGATTCTCCAAAGACCAAAAATCGCTTTCCGCTGGAAGGGCCGCTGAACTCCATTCTCGATATTGTCTACTTCAAAAGGGATAGGGTGTTATTCAAATCATTTCTTTGCAGTATGTTTCTTTACGGCGTCTCTTCTACAGTTATTATCACCATTAATGATCTTGGTGGTGCGTTAAATCTTGGGCAGAAAAACACCAGTTATCTGGTAACTGCGCTTATGCTGGGGATTCCTCTGGGGGCACTTATAGCCAATAAGCTCTCCGATAGATATAACTGGCAGAGTTATATTCTGAAGGCTGCGTTTGTTATGGGGGCGCTTCTTTTGGTAACCGGAACCGTGGCAGATAACTTTGTTGGTGGTTATTCGTTGTTAATCGTAATTGTCTTCCTTTTCTTTTTAACGGGTGTAGCAGGTGGGGTTTTCTTGATTCCCGTTACCAGTTTTATACAGACACAACCTGCTGCAGACGAAAAAGGGCGTGCCTTGGCAACGCAAAACTTTATGGATTTTATAGGCATAATAATTGGTGGAGTTTTTTATTATCTGGTGGGCGCAAATATTAACGCTATGATATTTCTGATGATATTTGGTGCGATTGCGATGATATTTGCCGTGTTGATTAATTTTCGTGTTTATGAGTTTAAAGGAGCAGGGCAATGATAGAGAAGGTGTTTTTGATAATTGTAAAGCTATTGCTGAAGATAAGATACAGAATAGAAGTAACAGGACTGGAAAACATTGAAGGTGCTGAAAAGGTGTTGTTTTTACCGAATCATCCTGCCTTTATTGATCCATTAATTGTCATGAGTATTATTTTCGGCAAGTTTCGTCCAAGGCCGCTCTCTGATAAGGCAAGAGTGGAGAAGCCTGTTATTAAAACAGTGATGAAGCGGATAAACCCAGTACTTATTCCTGACTTGGGGCGTGCTGGCAGAGAGGCGCATAAGGCAACTCTGGAGGCTATGAATAATATCGCAACTTCTCTGGAAAATGGTGATAACGTCATAATGTACCCTTCCGGTAGATTGTATAGAGAAAACAGAGAGAGTGTCAGAGGCAATAGCGGCGCACATCATGTTATAAATGCAGTGCCGGATGCCAAAGTGGTTTTGGTTAGAACCAATGGGCTTTGGGGTAGCAGTTTTAGTTGGGCAACGGGAAAGAACCCGGAGCTGTTTCGTTGTCTTCCAAGGTATCTACTGGCTATTATTTGCGGACTGTTGTTTTTTGTTCCAAAGAGAAAGGTTTCAGTTGAATTTGTTGTTCCGGAAGACCTTCCTTACGGTGATGACAAGATGGAGCTGAATCGTTATCTGGATAACTTTTATAATGAAAAACCGGAAGAAAGCATAGTATTGCCATATTATCTTTGGGGTGGTTCTCCAATAGCCGTTGAGAAAAAGAACGTGGCAAAAAAGACGCAGCAGGATCTTGGTCATATAGCGCAAAGCACGAAAGATTTAGTAAACGATAAGCTCAAAGAGCTTACTGGAGTTGCGAAAATTGGCGAGGGTGATCACCTCTCTAAAGATCTGGGGCTTGATAGTTTAACTATGGTTGAACTGCAAACCTGGATAGAGGGTGAGTTCGGTATAACCATTGAAAATCAGGAGTCGATTCAGACAGTTGCACACTGTTATCTTGCAGCGAATGGGCAGCTTTTGGGTGACGCCTCTGCACTGCTGACGCCGCCAACTCAAAAGTGGCAAAGTGCAGCGTCTGATAACCCTTTAAAACTAGGTGGCGGCAGTAATATTGCTGAGATATTTCTTGCAAATGCAGCTGCAAACAAAAACCAGCCATTGCTTGTGGATCAGCTTGCAGGAGAGAAAACATATCAGGATATTATATTGGGGGTTTTTGTTCTCAAAAGAATAATTGAAAAGATAGATGCAGACTATATCGGCATAATGCTGCCGGCATCGGTATCGGCTACAGTGGTTTATCTGGCAACACTGTTTTCCGGAAAAGTTCCGGTAATGATCAACTGGACAGTCGGCAAAGGTAATATGCTAAGTTGTCTGGAAACCGTTGGTGTTGAGCATATATTTACCGCTTCTGCTCTCGTAGAAAAGATTAAATATCAGGGGTTCGATTATTCCGACATCTCTGCAGAGTGGATAATGCTGGATAAGGTAGCAGCCAAAATCTCTGTAAAAGAAAAAATAGCAGCACTGATAAAAAGCAAATTTTCATGGAAAGAGTTGCGAAACGCAAAAATACCGCAAACTGCTGCAGTGTTGTTTACCAGTGGTTCAGAGGCAAAGCCCAAGGCGGTTCCTCTAACTCATGCGAATTTTATCGCAAATATGAGCGATTACTCAAAATTGTTTGATTTTAAACAGAGTGACTGCCTGTTGGGAATGTTGCCGCCATTTCACTCCTTTGGTCTGGCAAGCGGGGTTGTTTTGCCGCTGGCGATGGGTATGAAAGTTGTTTATCACTCAAATCCTACTGAAGGTGCTGTGCTCTCAAAAATTATCGGAATATTCAGGCCGACGCTTCTTTTGGGCACACCCACATTCCTACAGGGAATACTGAGTGCGGCAGGTGATCTTCAGTCTCTGAGAATAGTTATTTCCGGAGCAGAGAAATGCCCGGATCATATCTTCGATGCCTTCGCAAAGCAGTGTCCGCAGGCAACCCTGTGTGAGGGGTATGGTATAACCGAATGCTCGCCTGTTGTAAGCGCCAATACTCCTGGCTGCATAAACAGAGGCTCAATCGGTAAGGTTATGCCATCAATGGAATACGTCATTGTAAACGAGGATGGTGATAAAAAATGCCTTATAGGTGAGAGAGGGCGATTACTCCTGCGTGGTGGTAACATCTTTTCCGGATATCTCAACTATGAGGGCAAATCTCCTTTTGTTGAATTTGATGGAAAAGATTGGTACGACACAGGGGATTTGGTAACAGAATCTGATGATGGAATTCTGACATTTGCCGGAAGATTAAAAAGATTTGTAAAGCTCGGCGGCGAGATGATCTCCTTGCCTGCAATAGAGGCTGTTTTGGCAGAAAAATATCCGGCAAACGAGGGCGAGCCACAATTGGCTATAGAAGCTGCAGAGGGTGATAATCAGCCGGAAATAATCCTGATTGCCACTTGCGAAATCAGTCGTGAAGAGGCGAACAGGATTATTAAAGATGCAGGCCTTTCAGGATTGCATAATATTCGCAAAATCAAAAAAGTTGACGAGATCCCGCTTCTAGGGACTGGTAAAACCGATTACCGTAGTTTGAAGAGAATGATTAATTAGTGGCGGGGATTAATTCCATATTGTTTTATATGGAAATAATATTCAGATCAGATAGAATGATCCGCTTATGAATTTCCCTGAGCAAAGGGATATTTACCGCAGTTGTTCGCGCTGTCGGATGAAGGAAGACAGAATAATAATTTGGACAACAATATTAATTAACAAGATAGACAGATGGCTTTAGAGATGACAAATCATAAAAAACTTAATCAATGGGTTAATGATATTGCCCAGCTTTGTCAGGCTGATGCTATTCACTGGTGTGATGGCTCTCAGCAGGAATATGACAAAATGGTGGAACTAATGGTTGAGAACGGCACTGCCGTAAGACTTGATGATTCTAAAAAGAAAAACAGCATACTCGTGAAATCCGACCCGGCTGATGTAGCCAGGGTTGAAGGAAGAACTTATATCTGCTGTGAAAAAGAGGTGGATGCCGGACCAAATAATAATTGGGCAGAGCCTGTAGAGATGAAAAAGACATTAAACGGTCTTTTTGAGGGTTGCATGAAAGGGCGAACACTTTATGTAATACCATTTTCAATGGGGCCTTTAGGTAGCGACAAGTCCAGAATCGGAGTTGAGATAACCGATTCGCCATATGTTGTGGCCAATATGCGTATTATGACCAGAATGGGGCAGGCGGTGCTTGATCTTCTCGGGGAAGATGGCGAATTTGTACCTTGTGTTCACAGTGTCGGCTATCCTCTGGATGGGCGCAAAGATCTGCCGTGGCCATGTGATCCGGATAACAGATATATAACGCACTTTCCGGAAACCAGAGAGATTTGGTCTTACGGTTCTGGCTATGGCGGTAACGCGCTTCTTGGTAAAAAATGTTTTGCACTGAGAATTGCTTCGGTTATGGCAAAAGATGAAGGTAGCCTTGCTGAGCACATGTTGATTCTTAAGCTGACAAGTCCTGAAGGCGAATCCAAGTATGTTTGCGGTGCATTTCCAAGTGCCTGTGGAAAAACTAATCTGGCAATGTTGAAGCCAACCCTTCCGGGCTGGAAGGTTGAGACAATAGGTGATGATATTGCATGGCTGAAATTCGGTGAAGATGGTCGTCTCTATGCCATTAACCCGGAAGCAGGTTTCTTTGGAGTTGCTCCGAATACCAGTTTGGAGACCAATCCAAATGCGATGGGATCATTGCAGGAAAACGTAATTTTTACCAATGTTGCCTTAACTGAAGATGGCGATGTCTGGTGGGAAGAGATGACGAGTGAGATGCCTGAAAAGCTTACCGACTGGAAAGGCAATTCATGGTCACCGGGAAGTGAAGTAACGGCTGCCCATCCGAATGCCAGATTTACAGCTCCTGCGTCACAGTGTCCTGTTATAGCTCCTGAGTGGGAAGATCCGAAAGGGGTGCCGATTGATGCGATTCTTGTTGGTGGTCGTCGTGCAACAAACGTTCCTCTGATTCATGAAGCATTTAGCTGGCAGCACGGAACCTTTATGGGTTCAATTATTGCTAGTGAAAAGACCGCGGCAGCTGATGGAAAAGTGGGTGAGCTTAGAAGAGACCCAATGGCGATGTTGCCGTTTTGCGGTTATAACATGGGTGACTACTTTGCGCACTGGTTGAAAGTTGGTGCAACTGAAGGCGCTAAAATGCCTAAGGTGTTCTATGTTAATTGGTTCAGAAAAAATGCTGAGGGTAAATTTATCTGGCCTGGATTCGGTGATAATAGCAGGGTTTTAAAATGGGTGTTTGAGCGTTGCGGAAGTGGTGCAGAAGCAAATGAAACTCCTGTTGGATTTATTCCGACAAAAGATGCGCTCGACCTTAATGGTCTGGATATTAAAGATGATGACCTGGAGCAGCTTCTGGGTATAGATCCGAAGGCATGGCTGGAAGAGGTTCCTCTGATAGAAGAGCATCTGAATCAGTTTGGTGACAGGTTGCCGCCGGAGCTTGTCGAAGAGCAGGCAAATCTTAAATCGAGATTGGAAGCCGCTTTGTAATATTGATTATTAAGTTTTATTAAAATGCCGCGCAAGAAGATTTCTGCGCGGCATTTTTTTCTATAAAAACGCACACTGACAAAAAGTGGCATTTGTATGACAAATATTGGCATTTCACCAAAATTGTGCGATAATCACGCGCAGTTTAGCCTGTAAAATAAAATAACAAGATGGACAAGATGTCTGCGCGCATGGGAGCTGGTTTTTTCAGCATGATATTTGATTGGTTGCTGATCAGATAGAAGGGAGTTGTCGGTGATAATGGTGATCATGTTTTGCATGATCGTTTATTGGCCGATCCTTAAAAATAAGTTTATAGCAAGATTTGATATTGTGATCTTGTAAATGGCGTATGTCTTTTGTTTTATGGCTAAGGGCATGTGGTGGTGTCGTGAGAAATAATAATTGATTAAATTATTATCTTGTCTTATGTCTTTGGGAGGAAGAATGGCTGGTTTTGAAACAGAAGAGTTTAATCCTGATGTTAATTCAGAACGCAGGATGTTGCAGAGGCGGGTTATTGCGGATCGCAGGGCCTCGATTCGCTTTAATATAGAAAAGCCAAATAGGCGATCTGGCAGAGATAGAAGGGCAGATAATAATATCTGGGCAGACCAGATGCGTTGGGGGTTGTAGTTCTGTCGGTAGGTTATTTTTGTTTGCTCAGCATTTTTTCTATCATATCTAAAGCATCTTTTATTGGCATTCTGAATGGTGAAGCAGTTCCTTTTGCTTTTGCTTTAAGCCACTTTTTATAACCTCTGCTGAAAGTGGGGATTTCATCGGTTTTTTCTGAGCATTTAATTTTGCTCTTTATTAGAAATTTCCTATAAAAGGGGAGGTGGGATATTCTTTCGGAGATTCCGGTGTTACTTTCCGGGTTTTTAATGGATACGCTTTCAATGGAAATGTGTACGATATTGTCCTCAACTTTTAGAATTATTATTCTCGAGGTGTCTTCTCCTGCTCTTGTTTCGTAAGTGCAAATATCTCCACTTTCAATGTTTGTGGCTGCTGAAATAGAGCAGATATTGAATAAAAAAGCGGCAATAAAGATTGTATAGTACTTCATTTGATTTTAGATTCGGTGTTTCTATAGCGTATTGTAAGTGATTGGATCTTAAATAAATTTATATTTAACATCAAGTTTCGTTTCTTAGGACAATCTTGTACGCCTGATCCCACATTCTTTCTGTGTTGGACTTTAGGTATTGCAGTGTAGGGTTAAGAGTTCTCTGTTCGGTTAGGCAGGCAGCTTCGATTGATTTTGATATAAGGTCGTTATAAACAGGAACAACCTTATTGTATTTTTCTGTGTTCTCTTTTTTTATAGATACGGCTGTCTCAATGGCTTTGCCGATATCCCCGTCGAATCTGTTGACGGAGATGTCTTTTGTGGTTAATTTGCCGAACTCTGGTACTGGGCATGTAAAAGATATGTGAACGCGTCTATTGCCTTTACGGCTATCTTTTTTGTCGCGAATTCTTATGCCGTGCCAACCTGTTTCGCTGTTATCGCATGGGGTCGCTTGCTGGGCAGGGGTTCTGCATAGAAATGGTGGAAAGCCTGCTTTTTTATAGTGTTCGTTTCGGCATTCAATAGCCTGTTTCAGGGTTTCTTCTACAGATGTGTCTGGTTTGAATGGGAAAAACTTAGTTATGCGATAGTCGTTTCTTTCGATTCTTACATTTAGCCCGTTGAGCCTTTTGGCTTCATGTTGGGTGAGTGTGATATTGTAAAAATCGGCTATTTTCTCTTTTATTGAGGAAGACGAACTTCTTGTTCCAGAGATAACTGTTTTTAAATCTTTTTTGTTAGAATGATTCATAATTAAACTGCTGCCCAAAAAGCATTAAGCTATTGATGTTTATTTATAATGTAATAAAGCTTGATGCGTTAAAAAACCACAAAAACTCCAAATATATTTACAATTATTTGCTGTGTTGCAATTAAATTAAAGCGCACAAAACCACATGGCTGATGTATTTGCGTCAGTTTTATGATCTATAAAAAAATTGTAAATAAAAATAACCTGTAAAATAAGGCTTTTCCTAAAAACCTTGGGGAAGAATTATACTTATATATATACATATGTCAAAGTAATTATTAGATTAGTAGCTTCTTTTAATATAAGGCTTTGATTATATTTTACTTTTATAGTATTGCCAGTGGTTAAAGGAATATTTTTATGGTGATTTGCATTATTACTAAGGAGAAAATTCCGGCAGCAATGTCGTCTAACATTATGCCTAAGCCGCCTTCGATTTTTTTATCTAAAAATGATATTGGCCATGGTTTCAGGATGTCAAAAAACCGGAAAAGTGCAAATCCGAGAGCAATGCACCAAAGCTTGTTGGGAATATATATCATGGTGATAAGATATCCTGCAATTTCATCCCAGACGATTCCTGAGTGATCGTGAACCCCCATATCTTTTGAAGTTTTGCCGCATATCCAGATTCCGCAAATGCAAACTGCAGCAGTAATAAGCAGGTATGCCCAGATACTCAGGAAGCTTAAGCCGAAAAAAACCGGAATTGCAGCCAGGGTGCCGAAGGTTCCCGGGGCTTTTGGGGCAAGTCCGCTGCCAAAGCCAAAAGCGAGAAAGTGAACAGGATTTGACCAGACTTTGGGGTTATGCTGTTTTTGCACGTTTATCTCCAATGTATTAAAAAACGGTTGAATGATATCATATGCGGTCGATTTATTTTGTGGTTGTTTAGTAGTTGTTACAAAGGTGGTAAAAGATGGATGAAATCAGAATAAGAGGTGCCAGAACGCATAATTTGAAGAATATTGATCTGGATATTCCTCGCGATAAGCTGATCGTTATTACCGGACTATCTGGTTCGGGAAAATCATCACTTGCCTTTGATACTATTTATGCTGAAGGGCAGCGGCGTTATGTGGAGTCACTTTCAGCCTATGCCAGACAGTTTCTATCTATGATGGAGAAGCCGGATATAGATCATATAGAAGGGCTGTCGCCGGCGATATCCATTGAGCAGAAATCGACTTCTCATAATCCGCGTTCTACAGTTGGCACGATTACCGAGATACACGACTATTTGAGACTGCTATTTGCCAGAACCGGAACACCGCGCTGTCCTGTGCATCATCATGATCTCAATGCTCAAACCATAAGTCAGATGGTGGATAAGATTATGGAGCTGGAGTTGGGGGAGAAGGTTATGATTCTGGCGCCAGTGGTTAAGGAGCGCAAGGGTGAGCATGTTCAGTTGCTTTGTGAGTTAAGGGCGCAGGGGTTTATCAGGGCAAGGATTGATGGCGAGGTATATGAGCTTGATGAGCCGCCGGAGCTGGATCTTCATCATAAGCATACTATTGAAGTTATTGTTGACAGATTGAAGATTAAGGAAGAAATCGAGCCACGTCTGGCAGAGTCTATAGAGACAGTATTATCGTTGTCCGATGGCATAGTGAAACTGGCTTTTATGGATGAGTCATCCCAAGGTAGAGGGGATATTACTTTTTCGGCAAAATTTGCCTGTCCTGAATGTGGTTATAGCCTAAGCGAGTTGGAGCCGCGACTGTTTTCCTTTAATAACCCGGTAGGGGCTTGCCCTGTCTGTGATGGCTTGGGTAACAAGCAATTTTTTGATGAGGCTAAGGTGGTGGTGAATCCGGATCTGAGTCTGGCTGGTGGAGCTATTAAAAGGTGGGATAAAAAGAACGGCTACTATTTTCAATTAATACAATCTCTGGCAAAGCACTATGATTTTGATATTGATACCCCATTTAAAGAGCTCTCTAAAAAGCATCAGAAGATAGTTCTTTATGGCAGCGGCAGGGAGAAGATCAGTTTTGCATATATGTCTGAAAAGGGGATGAAATACTACAACGAGCATAAGTTTGAAGGTGTCATCCCAAATATGGAGAGGCGTTTCAGGGAGACGGAATCCACAGCAGTAAGAGAGGAATTGGCGAAATATATGAG
>QZLD01000204.1 GCA_004796385.1 Gammaproteobacteria bacterium
CGATATTTAGCAAGGTCTCCTGTCTTATAAAGTTTAGATTTTCCAGTTTTATCGAATGGATTTTGAACAAATTTCTTTTCCGTTAATTCTGGCTTATTTATATAACCATGAGCCAACCCTGCACCACCTATAAAGAGCTCACCAGCCACCCCAATAGGCAGCATTTTTAAAGAATTATCAAGAATATATAATTGCGTATTGGCAATTGGCTTACCGATTGGCAGAACAAAATCTTCATTATCAGGCAAACACTGCCAATAGCTTACATCGATAGAAGCCTCAGTTGGCCCATAAAGATTATGGAGCTCCGAGCTCTTAATTCTGTCAAAAAAGCGTCTCTCGTGCTCAAACGATAGAGCCTCCCCACTACAGAAAACCCTTTTAAGAGAACTACACTTCTCCTCAATCTCATCTGCATAAAGAAAAACAGCTAACATTGACGGTACAAAATGGAGAGTGGTTACTCTCTCTTTCTCAATTAAATCTGCTAGATAATTTGGGTCTTTATGACCATTGGGCTTGGCGATAACCATCTTATTCCCAAACATTAACGGCCAGAAAAACTCCCAAACAGAAACATCAAAACTATACGGTGTTTTTTGAAGGACTATATCTTTTCTATCAAGCTTATATTCCTCCTGCATCCACAAAATTCTATTTACAATACCTGAATGGGGAACCATAACCCCTTTAGGTTTACCTGTTGAACCGGATGTATAAATAACATTTATTAAATCACTAGACTCATTTATCTGCGACAAGTTATCTTCAGAAAACTTACTAATTTTTCCCCATGACTTATCAATTTCCAGATAATCTACCCCCTTATTCTTAATAACCTCACAGTTTTCCCCCTGCGTTAGAATTATTGAAACCTTTGAGTCATCAATAATATATCTAATTCTATCTCTGGGGTATGTTGGATCTATTGGCACATAAGCTCCACCAGCCTTAATAATTGCCAAAATACCAATAACCATCTCAAATGATCTATCTGCACATAGCCCCACCAAAGAGTTTTTTCCAACTCCACAATTTCTCAGATATGCAGCCAGCTGATTAGCCCTGGCATTTAGATCACTATATGTCATCTTTTGATCTTCAAAGATCAAGGCAACCAATCCTGGGGTCTTTTCAACCTGCTGTTCAATAAGGTGCTGCATGCAAGAGATATTTTCTCGCACCACCTCAGTATCATTCCATGTATAAAGCTGTTTCTCTATCTCATCATTACTAACAAATTCAAGAGAGATAAAATCTTCCTTTCCACAAATAAGCTGCTTACTTAAAGAAACAACCCTATCCAGAAAATCAAAATCTAGAAAATCACCTTCATGATAGTAAAGGTTAAGAAACAAAGACCCGTCTATCACTTTTGGCACAAACTGAACCTGACCATCAACATCGTTCATGTATTGGTTTATTTTTTCTTCCTTCCCTAAAAGCTCCAGTTTTGGAAAAAAGTGGATAAAGTTATACATAAAGCCGATACGACCATGAGGCAAAAGCTGTCTTTGTTTGGAAATTGAAAGATTCCTATTCTCTTTTAAGCTACGCTGATAATCTCTGGCATAAAGGAAAAGATCATTAATAGTTGAGCTCTTCTTCATCAACTCAAAAGGAAAAACAAAAGGGATCTGCTGAAAATAACAACCGATAGCCGCTGCATGCCCTTTAGGTCTTCCGGCCGATAGTTCAACTATATAGAAATCAGTCTCGGCTCGACAATACTCTTTCAGTAATAAACCATAAAGGCATTTAAAATAGATTGCGGGGGTTATTCTGTTTTTTCTACAATACTTTTGAATATTGCTCCAGTGGTCAGAGGCAACCTCAACTGTTTTTGAAATCTTACGGGGTTTACTTTCCCTCTCCTCCTCTGCAACATGGAAATCCAAAGGCTCAACATATTTCAGCATATCCTTCCAAAAGGATATAACCTTTTCACTGTCAAAAGTGTCATTATTAAATAAAACATACTCCTCAAAAACATCTTCCAGAGGCTCATAAACTTTTGCATCAGGATGGGCTTTTGAATCTAGAAGTGATTCATAACACTGACAAACGCTAATTAGTTGAGAAGCAAAACCGATACCATCCATAATGATATGATGGGTTGCCAAAATAGTTATAAAGCATTCTGGAGCAATTTTTATTAGGACATAATTTACAAGACTGTCATTATCTACATCGTATTTTTTATAGATCTCAGACTCAACAATACCCTTCAGCCTCTCATCATCCATCGCCTTACTTGAAAGATCCATATAGGTAAAATCTATCTGATGCTCTCTTTTTACACATTGATAGGCAAAATCAAGACTTTGATCATAGCTGCGAATAACCCTTGTTCTTAAAATTGACTGGGAATCGGAAACAATCTGGCAAGCATTTTTCCACAAATCGACGTCAATTTCAGTATTAAGTTTTACTGCATATCCAAGACTATTCTGCATAGTTTCAGGATTAAGAACAGAATCCATATATAGATCACGCTGCATTGAAGTTAGCGGCATAACCTTTTTATATTCATCTCTACTAATTCCAAGATTTTCATAATAAAAATCCTGATCAAATTCAGATTTTTTGGGCTCGAACCTTTTTATAAAGCCGGGTTTATCACCAGCATTGCAGGATCTAACCTCATTACATTGAGTTCCAGCAATTCCGGAAGCCTCAACAGCCCCGGAAATTTCCTTTGAAAAAACCATATGACACACTCTTCTTTTTTTTGATTATTACCGTTAGCCTTATCCTGACTCTGCGGTAGTGTTGTCATTAATAAAAATGATTATACTTTCAGCACATTCCCTGCAAATTAACCATTTAAAACACATTAAGTATAGTTATCGTATTATCCGTGCAAAGAATATAACACAGTCACCCGGTATTGGTAAATGCAATAGCTGCTCTTCTTGTGTTTATAGTGCTTTATAAATAGTATAGGCTTATATTTTCGATTTAACGAATCATTAATATATAATCAAAAAAACTTAACCATATGGAAAAAAGCATCTATGCCAAACAATAAAAAGATTTTTATTCTCGATACAAATGTATTAATGCACGATCCTACAGCACTATTCCGCTTTGAAGAACACGACATTTTTTTACCTATGGTTGTTATTGAAGAACTTGATAACTCTAAAAAAGGCCTTTCTGAAGTTGCCAGAAACGTAAGACAAGTAAGCAGGTTTTTAGATGATATCATCAAAAAATCGCCAGATGCAGAGATAGACCAGGGATTTCCACTTGATCAGGTTTCAGGTTACAAAGGCAATCCCGGGAAACTGTTTTTCCAATCCCACAAAAGTCATATTGACTTACCAGATGAAATCCCATTAAACAAAGCTGACAATCAAATCATAGGTATGGCAGCAGAACTTCAAAAGCTATACCCGGATAGCAAAGTTATTATTGTAAGCAAAGATATTAATCTTAGAATTAAATCAAAAATACTTGGTATAGATGCAGAAGACTATTACAACGACCAGGTGCTTGATGACGTCGATCTTCTGTTTCCGGGAGAATCTGAATTACCACAAAACTTTTGGGATACGCACAGTAAAAATCTCGATTCATGGGTAGATGAGGAGCGAACTTTCTATAAATTAAAAGGGCCTGAAACAAAAAACTGGATTTCAAATCAGTTTATCTATTTAGAAGATGATAACAGCATAGAGGCTATGGTTCATGATTCTGATAAAAATGAAGCAACTATAGAAATAGTTAAAGATTACACCAATCCATCTAAAGCCGTTTGGGGAGTTAATGCCCGCAACAGACAACAGAATTTTGCCATGAATCTGCTCATGAACCCCAACATTGATTTTGTAACATTGCTGGGTGTCGCAGGAACAGGAAAAACACTATTAGCAATTGCTGCTGCACTTACACAGGTTTTAGAGGAAAAGAGATACAGCGAAATAATCGTTACCAGAGTTACTATTCCTGTGGGTGAAGATATTGGTTTTCTGCCGGGCTCGGAAGAAGAGAAGATGAATCCATGGATGGGCGCTCTTATGGATAACCTTGAATTCCTGCATGCTAATTCAGAGGGAGATGAATGGGGACGAGCAGCCACCAATGATCTACTACAAAACAGAATTAAAATCCGTTCGCTTAACTTCATGCGTGGTCGAACCTTCCTCAACAAATTCATAATTATTGACGAGGCACAAAATTTAACAGCCAAACAGATGAAAACCTTGGTAACCAGAGCTGGTCCCGGCAGTAAAATTGTATGCCTTGGTAATGTTGCCCAGATTGACACACCATATCTGACTGAAACCTCGTCTGGGCTTACATACATTGTTGATAGATTTAAAGACTGGAAGCATAGCGGACATATAACCCTTAGGCGAGGAGAAAGATCAAGACTCGCAGACTTTGCCAACGAGGTTCTTTAAATGGAAGATAGGCCTCTTAAATTTCTTTTTCATCATCGAATTGCCTCAAGAGATGGACAATCTGTGCATATGGATGAACTGATTAACGCTTTACGTCAAATTGGTCATGAAGTTGTAATCGTAGGGCCTAACAGAACAGAAAATACTGAATTTGGTAGTGAAGCAGGTTTTATTGATAAACTTAAAAAAATACTGCCGCAATCAATATATGAACTATTGGAATTCGGTTATAACTTAAAGGCTATGCTAAGACTCTATAAAGCAATAAAAAAAGAGAAACCGGATATTATTTATGAGCGATATAACCTCTATTTTCTTGCGGGAGTCTGGCTAAAAAAGAGATTTAATTTAAAACTATTACTGGAAGTTAACTCCCCTCTTTTTGAAGAAAGATTAAAAAACGACGGCATTGGTATTAAATCACTCGCTTACTGGACAGAAAAAAAAGTATGGAAAAAAGCCGATGTTATATTACCAGTAACAGATGTACTTGCCGACTACGGCAGAAAAATCGGTATTCCGGAAGATAAAATAAAAGTAATCCCTAATGGAATAAACTATGAAAGATTTTCTGCAATAGAGGATACAGAGTCCGCAAAAGAACCTTTTAAGTTAGAAAACCAATTGGTTCTCGGTTTTATCGGCTTCATTAGAAGCTGGCATAAATTGGATCAAATAATAGCTGAATTACCAAACCTTAATAAAACGCAAAAAGTACATCTTCTCATTGTTGGTGACGGCCCTGCCAAAGAAGAATTACTGGAATGTGCAAAAAAACACAATATTGAATCTCAGGTTACTATCACCGGAATCGTTGACAGAGACTCTGTTGCAAAATATGTAGCAGCCTTTGATATAGCCCTGCAACCTGGAGTTACATCCTACGCCTCCCCTCTCAAACTTTTTGAATACATGGCAATGCAGAGAGCTATAATTGCTCCTGATACTCCGAATATCCGTGAAGTTCTTACAGATAAAGTTGATTCAGTACTATTTGACCCCAATCAGGAAAAAGCATTCATTAATACTATTGTGAACCTGTGTGAAAACTCTGAACTTCGAAATAAAATTGGCGGCAACGCAGCAAAAACCATAAAAGAGAAACCATTTACATGGCTTCACAATGCAGAAACCGTAGTAGAGTTATCGCAAAATCTCATCCGACGAAAATTCAATAATTTACAGACATAAAAATTAACAAAAGTAGTACAAGCTATGAAATCATTCTTAACTAGCATAAAAAAAAGATCTAAGTTGTCTGCTTACTTCATATTGACAATAATTTTAAGCCTGTCGCTCAGTGGATGCGAGTTGTTATATCTTTCCGCTCTGGCTATTGATTGCGGTACCCGCCCCGATCTGAAGATATCTCCTGAAAAACTCAAGGACGCCACTGTTGATAAGAAATATCTATTAACCTTTTCTATAGCAAATAACCACACCCCTGTAGGTGGATACCATATAAAATCTGGAAAACTCCCAAAGGGGTTGGAACTAGCTCATAAAAAAACAGAGCCTTGGGGTAATATAGGCATGATAAAAGGAACTCCTACTGAAGCCGGGGACTTTAAAATAGTCATCGCAGCATGGGCATTTGGAACACAATGTGCCGGACAGAGCGGAAGTCGTGAATATATTCTTCATGTGAAAGATAATAAAAAATAGGCTTTTTTGAAGTTGGTCTCAATTTTATCCGTTTAATTTAAATACAAATGCTTATACAGAAATAAAGGCAATCTCAAAACAACCATATGAGATAACGATAACCGCAACAAAAAACACCACTATCGGTAGCTTTATTATAGAAACAGAAAAACTACCGAATAGACTTGAGTTAACATGTAAAGAGACAAAAGTTCAAAATAATATTCGCCACATTCTATTTTTCTATATTTAATAAAAAACTTAAGTTAATCACCTACCAAACTGTTATTATTGCACTTTAATATAAATAATCAGCAACAACATTAACCCAATGATAACCATGTAATCCTGGGACTACAAAACAGAGAGAAATAATCCAATTGTTTATATTTTCGAGATACCTATAATCCGCCTTGTTCACAGGATGTGGCGGTGAGGAAAGGATATCCTCATAATTAAAGGAGAAACTGACAAGGAAGTTCAAATTAAAAGAATAAGATAATAATAAATCCGGGAAAGGATTTCCCCGGGGGGAGAATCAGGAATATCGCTAAGGATTAAGCGAAGACATGGAAAGGAATACAGTTATAAAGCAGGATGCTTTAACAGAATAGCCCGGCAAGAGTCGGGTTTTTTGTTTTTAAAAGCAAATACTGAACACAAGCCATATAAATGAATTTCCAAGACTATATTTTTATAACCATATGACTATTTAGCACTGTATTAGGTACGTACATGGCTACATATTTTTAATTAATAAAACAGGCTCTGTATATTCTTTTTTCATCCATCAACTACAATTTATTACATACTTTTATTAATTGTAATTGCATTGCTTAGGCAGTATCTATGGAGCAAACTGATTCTTGGAAAGCGTTCATCGCAAATCCATCTTTGGAAAAAGTATTTCAACTTCTTTCAAAAACTATTAACCATAAGAAAATAGGCAGCGGACACTTGTTTGCACTTATGCAGGATGGAGAGCTGGTATGCAAACATCTTTCGATGCCTGAATCATGGCAGTGTATTGAGAAAAGCTATAAAGATTACCACTTCAGCTTTAATGAAAATGATCCTCTGGCGATAGCCTTTGAAACTAAAAAAGTAGTTATAGTAAATAAAGACGATATTTGTAATTACTCAGGAAATTGTGGAGCGCGCTTCGATCGTTGGCAGGCTATTCAGTTGATATGTATTCCTATTTTTAAAGCTTGTGGCGATAGTCAAGGTGTTTTGCTGGTTTTTGAGCAAAACGATCCAATAACTGATAAACAAGTTGCTTCTCTGGAGCATATTTTAAGTACATGGCAGCACCTTTTGGATCATTTTAGTGAATATCAGAATCTTCGTACGGAAAAGAATTTACTGAATAGTGCAGCAAAAGAGCGTAAAAAATTTCTTAACCTGGTTTGTATGCTGAATCAATTGGCATCACTAGAGCAAGTATTGGAGCAGGTTGTTGAAGAAATACTTGAGCTTTACCCATTTTTTAATATATCAGTTGTTTTACTGGATAGGGGGGATGGATACCTCAGCTTTCAAAAATCTGCCATTAGTGATGAAAGGTGGTTATCAGTTATAAAAAATTTAAATAAATTCTATAAGGCTAATCCTCAATTTATTGAATACAGTTCTACAGCATCAGGCGTGGCTTTTTTACAAAGAAAAAGTCTATTTTTTCCTGATGTGCAAAGCCTGTTGCATCTTCCGATGTCTGAGCATGATAGGGAGGGGATAAGAATTCTAGGTTCTCAAGCAGCTATGCAACTACCTTTGGTTTATCGTGATCAGTCGATTGGTGTGATTATGCTGGTTAGACTGGAAAACCCGGGCAATTTACCACAGAATATCATTAATGAGATCGAGCAGATTGGCAGAATTATTGCCAGCGCAATTATTAACGCCGGGCTTTACACAAAAACAGATGAGCAGCGCCAACAGCTGGAAGACCAACAAAAACAAATTAATAGTTTAAATACTCAACTACAGAAAAAGATTGATAAGCTTCACTACCTTTCAACTCATGATCAGCTTACAGGACTTAATAATTTCGGTTCTTTTCGCAATTATATAGAGTGTCGTATTAGCGAACTGGAGCGTGCGAATCATCCTAAAATGTCTTTTATGATTTGTGATATTGATCACTTTAAACAGTTTAATGATACTTATGGGCATATGGCTGGAAATATTTGTTTAAAAGAGGTTGCAAATAGAATTCTGCATTGCAGACGTCAAATGGATTTTGTTGCTCGTTATGGAGGGGAAGAATTTGTTGTGGTTTTGCCTACTTGTTCACTAACAGAAGTTGAAATTGTGGCGGAGCGTATTAGAGCGGCAATTTTTGATACTTCTATTTCTTTGGAAGATTGTGAAGTAACGGTGTCCCTATCTGTCGGATGTTCTGAATATCGTCATGGGGAATCATGGGAAGAGACATTAAAGCGCGCTGATGAGGCTTTGTATATAGCTAAAAATAATGGTAGAAACTGCATTGAGATTTCATGCTGATTTTGCGTATAGTTTCCTTGAATATATACATTTATTTTGCCGTTACGCCAAGGGCAAATGCAGTTATTCGATGTTTACAGGCTGCTGGTCGAGTTTGATGGTGGCGGTTATCTGTGCCGGTTGGTTGCTGTCGTTTTTAACCGGATGTGCCGGGGCAATTGTCAGTTCGCTGATTGCCGGGCCTGCGGTGTCGATGGTGATTATGCC
>QZLD01000173.1 GCA_004796385.1 Gammaproteobacteria bacterium
CATTTCAAAAAAAAGATGGCAACACTTTAAAAGTCAGAGCCAGTTTTTATCATTATGGTACTAAATAGCAGTTATTGTTGCTTTGCAGTACTATAAAAATCAAAGTTTTCAACAACCATATATTTCCATCCTTCAGAAAAACCGATGCCAATTGAACTTTTTCCATCAAATGCATGCCTTATGGCGTGAATTGCATTATCAAGTACCGCATTGCTAAAAGCCCTCTCCAATGTAATAATCGGCGCATCATTTAATGTTTAATAACTGTGTAACGAAATAAATTCAGGATAACCGAATGAAAAAGATACTTCTGACAATAGCGTTAATTTTTACCATGGTTGCTCATGCCGAAGTTGAGACAATCGAGAAGATAGCCGCTGTTGTAAACGACAAGATAATTCTTAAAAGTGAGCTGGATAAAGAATTAGAAATCTCCCTAAATAATTTTGCGGCATCAGGAGGCCAACTCCCCCCTAAAAACATTATTAAAGAAAAAGTTCTGGAGCATATGATTATCCGCAAATTACAGCTATCGATGGCGGAAAAAGCGGGTATCAATATTGATGATCAACAACTGGACGAAGCAATCAGAAGTATTGCAAAAAAGAATAATCTAACAATCCGACAGCTTGCAGAAGAAGTTGAAAAACAAGGGGGTAGCTTTGCCGATTTTCGCGAAAGCATCCGCATCGAAATGATTACCAGACAGTTACAGATGCGTTTTGTCAGTCGCAAAATAAATATCTCAGAAAAAGATGTAGAGAACTACCTTCTCAGCCGTAAAAATGCACCTCAGGAAGAGAAACAGTATAAGCTGGCACATATTCTTATTGAAATCCCGGAAGCGGCAACACCGGAAGAGATCAAAAAACAGAAAGAGTTGGCTGAAGAGGTAAAGGGTAAACTTGAGGCGGGTGAAGATTTTACCAGGATGGCTGTAAGCTACTCAGATAGCGGTAGCGCTCTTAAAGGTGGGGTTCTTGACTGGATGACCGAACAACAGGTTCCCAGTATTTTTGCTGAAGCAGTTCCGGATATGAAGAAGGGTGAGCTTAGCGGCATAATTCAAAGCCCAAGCGGTTTTCACATCTTTAAAATACTCGACATAAAGGGCAACGAGACCAGAATAGTAGAGCAGAATAAGGTGCGCCATATTCTTATAATGACCAATGAAATTACATCTGATGACCAGGCAAAACAGAAGCTGGAACAACTTAAGGAGCGTATTATTCAGGGTGATGATTTTGCCAAAATAGCCAGCGCCAATTCAGACGATAAAGCCTCGGCAGCAGATGGTGGTGAGATGGACTGGGCTGCTCCCGGGCTGTTTGTACCTGAGTTTCAGGAGCAGGTTGACAGATTAAAGATAAACGAACTCAGTCCTGTGTTTAAAAGTCGTTACGGTTGGCATCTGCTGCAAGTGGTCGGACGCCGTAAACATGACGATACTGAAGAATACAAACGTACAATGGCAATGGAGAACATCCGCCAGCAAAAAATGGGAGAGGCGGTACAACTTTGGCTCAGGCAGCTAAGGGATGAAGCATATATAGAGATAAGATAAGGATATTGTAATGGAAAAAAAAGAGCGGGATGCTCCGCTGCTGGCAGTAACCTCAGGTGAACCAGCGGGTATTGGTTTTGATTTGTGTGCGTCTATAGCACAGCATGATTTCGATGCTGGCGTTGTTGTTATTGGTGATCCGGAGTTAATTGTTGAACGCGCCCGCTCCATCGGCATTAAAATCCCCAATATCAATTTGGTGCATAATCTTGATACAGATATCCCCCTTCAGAAAAAAGGTTCGATATTCATCAGACCTGTAATCAATAAAAATAGTGTCGAAGCCGGTAAGCTCGACCCGAAAAACAGCGGCTATGTTCTCTCTGTTTTGAAAGAGGCGGCTGCAGGTTGTCTTAAAGAAGATTACGATGCAGTAGTCACAGCACCGGTTCACAAGGGAATAATAAATGATGCCGGTATCCATTTTACCGGACACACTGAGTTTTTTGCCGAGCTGACACAAGCGCAGCTACCAGTAATGATGCTGGCAACACCAGGGCTTAGAGTGGCACTGGCAACAACCCATCTGCCATTGTCATGGGTTAGTCAGGCAATAACCGCAGATCTGCTCGAGAAGGTTATTCTGATTACCAATAAAGATCTCAAGGAGAAATTCGGCATCAGAAAGCCGCGCATACTTACCTGCGGGCTTAATCCTCACGCTGGTGAGAACGGCTATCTGGGCAGTGAAGAGATAGACACCATTATTCCTGTTATTAAAAAGATGCAGGGTATCGGCTTGAATATCGATGGTCCTTATCCCGCCGATACCATCTTTACACCAAAATATATGGAAGAGGCAGACTGCATTCTTTCCATGTATCACGATCAGGGCTTACCTGTACTGAAACACATCGGTTTTGGTAATGCCGTAAATGTAACCCTGGGGTTGCCGATTATCCGCACATCGGTAGATCACGGTACCGCGCTTGATCTTGCCGGAACCGGCAAGGCAGATTTTGGCAGTATGAAATATGCCCTTGAAAGCGCAATTGAGCAGATAAAACACTATAAGCAGCATTAAGAGTGTAAAACATAAAAATCACGTTGATATTTGCTGTTTTACTGCGATTATTAAAAAAGAGTGAATTCCGGAATAATTCATCAGCGTCGTCATTCCCATGCCTCCGCAGGGGCAGACTCTGCGAAGGCAGGAATCCATTTTTATTCAGTGTGTTATAGATTGCTAACAATGCGGGAATGTTGGGTATTTTGTAATGTTATAGTTTGTATAGAGATATATTTTGAGTAGTAATTTATGAATCACAAACACAAAAAACGCTTTGGACAAAACTTTTTGCATGATAATAACGTCATTAATAAAATAGTTAGTTCCATAACGCCCAAAGAGGGCGAAGAATTAATTGAGATTGGTCCCGGTCAGGGCGCCATCACCATGCCTTTATTGACCAAGGCAAAAAAGCTAACAGCAGTCGAGATCGATACCTCACTTATTGAACCATTGCAGCAAAAAGCAGCAGATATCGGCGAACTGAAAATAGTACAGGCCGATGCCCTTACTGTTAATCTTGCAGAGCTTGCCACCAGTGAGGATAAATTACGCATCTTCGGTAACCTGCCATACAACATCTCCACCCCGCTGATATTCCACTTCCTGAAATTTCGCCACCATATTGCAGATATGCACTTCATGCTGCAAAAAGAGGTGGTAGACAGAATAGCTGCGCCGCCGGGAAACAAAACCTATGGCCGCCTCTCGGTTATGACTCAGTATTACTGTAAAGCAGAACACCTTTTCGATATCGGCCGCAACTCATTTTACCCGCCGCCCAAGGTGGAATCATCTTTTGTCCGGCTTATTCCATTTGCAAGAGAGCATAAAGCTAACGATGAAGAACTCTTTGCCAATATAGTCCTGCACGCCTTTAATCAGCGTCGCAAAACTATCCGCAACAGTCTGAGCAGGTTGCTAACGGCAGAACAGATAGAAAGCTGCAATATCTCACCAACCGCACGCCCGGAAACACTATCTGTTGAAGAGTTTATCCGGCTAGCGAATTTTAGCTCCAAGTGAAAATAAACGCTTTACTTGTAGACTATCCGAGAGTAAATACCTCCATATTACCCCGCCCAACATTCAATTTTTGATATACCCCTCCTGCTGTTATAATCTGCGGCATATTTTTATTTATGGAGTCTAATCATGCTGGAACAATATAATAAATTTGCTGAAGAACGATTAAAACAGGGAATTCCGCCACTGCCATTGACCGAAGAACAGACAGTGGCTTTGACGGAATTACTCAAAAGCGATGCCCCTGAGAATCCTGAGGTGCTGCTTGAGCTTTTCACCCAAAGAGTTCCGCCTGGGGTTGACCCTGCCAGTAAGATTAAGGCAGATTTTCTCTATGATATTGCTATCGGCAAATGTACATCTGCGGTAATTTCAAAAAGTGATGCTGTAAAGTATCTGGGAACAATGCTTGGCGGCTACAACGTAACCTATCTGGTTGAACTTCTTAAGAGTGATGATTTAGGCGCAGAGGCAGCCAAAGCACTTTGCAAAACGCTGATGGTCTACGACGCCTTTGATGAAATAACTGGACTCTCTGCTAACAACAAAAACGCGGCGGCAGTTATAGAGTCATGGGCAAATGCCGAGTGGTTTACCTCACGTCCTGAGATAGCAGAAAAGATTACCCTGACAGTATTTAAGGTCGATGGTGAGATCAATACCGATGATCTGTCTCCGGCATCAGAAGCATGGAGTCGCCCCGATATTCCGCTACACGCCAACTCAATGCTGCAAAAACGTATCGACACTCCGTTGCAAACCATAAAGGATCTGAAAGACAAAGGCTACCCTTTGGTATTTGTTGGTGATGTTATGGGAACAGGCTCTTCCAGAAAGTCGGCAACCAACTCCGTATTGTGGCATATCGGCAATGATATTCCATTTGTACCTAACAAAAGGGATGGCGGCGTGTGCCTTGGTGGTAAGATTGCTCCCATCTTCTTTAATACTCTTGAAGATGCAGGAGCCATGCCGATTGAGTGTGATGTTTCTGCATTAAACAGCGGCGATGTTATCTCTATTCTACCGTTTGCAGGCAAGATAGTTAATGAAGAGACAGGCGCAGAGATCACCTCATTTGCATTTAAAACTGATGTTCTGCTGAATGAGATTCGCGCAGGAGGCCGCATCCCTCTGATTATAGGTCGTAACCTTACGGAAAAGGCGAGAGAGTTTCTTGGTCTGGATGAAGGCGGTTTCTTCAGAAAGACAACAACGGTTACAAATAGTGGTCACGGTTATACGCTGGCGCAGAAGATTGTTGGTCGCGCCTGTGCTGTAGATGGTGTTCTGCCGGGAAGTTATTGTGAGCCGAAGATGACAACCGTCGGTTCACAGGATACCACCGGCCCTATGACAAGAGATGAGATGAAAGAGCTGGCGTGTCTGAAGTTTTCTGCCGATCTGGTCATGCAGTCATTTTGTCACACGGCAGCCTATCCAAAACCGGTGGATGTAACGATGCACAACAGTCTGCCGCAGTTTATTCAGGAGCGTGGCGGTGTTCCGCTAAAGCCAGGCGACGGTGTAATCCACTCATGGCTGAACCGTATGGTTCTGCCGGATACAGTCGGTACCGGTGGTGATTCTCATACCCGCTTTCCGATCGGGCTTAGCTTTCCTGCGGGTTCCGGTCTGGTAGCGTTTGCTGCTGCCTTCGGTAAAATGCCTTTGGATATGCCGGAATCTGTATTGGTCAGATTCACAGGTAAAATGAATGAGGGCATCACTCTGCGTGATCTTGTCAACGCCATCCCTTATGTGGCAATTCAGAAGGGTCTGCTAACGGTTGAGAAGAAAAACAAAAAGAATGTATTCTCCGGCAGAATCCTTGAAATTGAAGGTCTGGAGAATCTGTCTGTAGATGAGGCATTCGAACTTACTGATGCATCTGCAGAAAGATCTGCAGCCGGCTGCACCATTAAACTCAACAAAGAGCCTGTAATTACCCATATCAAATCCAGCATAGGCATGCTTAAAACCATGCTGACAGACGGTTATGGAGATAGCGCAACTATTAATTCGCGCATTGCAGATATGGAAGCATGGTTGCAGCAACCGGAATTGCTGGAGGCAGATAGCGATGCTAAATATGCAGAGGTAATCGAGATAGATATGGGTAGCATCAGCGAACCGATACTCTGTTGCCCGAATGATCCGGATGATGTCAAGCTACTCTCGGATGTCAGTAATACTCAGATCGACGAAGTGTTTATCGGTTCCTGTATGACCAATATCGGACATTATCGTGCCGCTGCTGAGATACTTCGTGGTCAAACCAATGTGCCGACAAGTCTATGGGTATCGCCTGCAACCAGATTAGACGAGGCAAAATTGCGGGAAGAGGGTTACTACGCTGTATATGGTCAGGCAGGTGCCAGAATGGAGATTCCGGGCTGTTCGCTGTGTATGGGAAATCAGGCACGAATTGCTCCTGAGTCTACTGCCATATCCACATCTACCAGAAACTTTCCTAACCGTGTTGGCGATGGTGCTAACGTCTATCTTGGGTCGGCAGAGCTGGCGGCTGTATGCGCCATACTCGGTAAGATTCCTGATAAAGAGACTTACAGCGGCTATATGCAAAAGTTTGCAGCTAACTGTAACAGCGAAGAGATCTACAGCTATCTACAGCTTGGCGAGTAGATTGCAATGGGCGATATGTATTTACATATCGCCTGTTTTAAAATAGAGGACGGTCTGTAATGGTAAACCAGATAAACGGAATCATAACAAAATAGGCCACTACAAATCCCTGCATTAACGCATTGGATGGTTTTGGAGGATCGCCATAATCATTTTTTCTATTTTGACCTGGAAATAAGCTCGCCCATGTGTTTGATACTGCAATAAAACAAAGTAGAGCAATAAGCGGTAAAGAAGCAAATGTGTCAGGTAGAATTTTAACTTTTGCAAAAAGCGTAAGTGCTAATATAAAAATTGCAGGATAGGAAATAATTCCCCCGGAAACTCCCAGATCATGAGCTCTTCTCACCTGAACCCCCAAGTAGAACAAAGAGGATAACAGCTTAAGACCAAGCACCATCCAATCTCCTCCAGGAATTCTATTCTGAATAATATAGACAACCATCAGAAACAGAGGAATTCCAACAGTTATTTGATAAAAAAATGCCCTGACTCTGCCGATTCTGCCGTCAAAAGAGAACCATGGAACATCCTGATATGGTCCTCTGTATTTTATCTTACTGTTTTTTGCTCTCTGCTTAGAGCTGTTTTCTTGTGATCTGTCGGTATTATTTCTATTGTATACCATCTTATCCTCTTGCCATATAAGTGCTTGTATAGCAGAAACGAAATCCAGTTCCAAATAAGGTGAAAATATTTTGATGCCACTTTATCATTTCCCATAAAGAGATATCAATCTATGCCCCCACTCTTCCGCCTGTTTAAGAGAATCCTCAGAGGTATGTTTCTTAAAAGAGTCCATATCATCTTTATAACTGGATATATCCAGTCCTTGGTTAATGGCAAGCAACCCCCAGGCATACATCTTCTGTTGATCATAGTTATAAGCAAACATGATATTCCTGATGCTATCTTTTTTCCCTGAAGCAACAGACTTTGTATACCACCACACAGATGCGTCCACCCCCATATTGTCACAGGTTACAATTGCCGGATGACATCTCAACCATGTTATTTCTTTCCCATTAGCACCTATTTCGTGAACTCCGTTAACATTCATTGATCCCAAAGCACTATAAGCATCTGCAAAACCGCCTTTTGCAGACTTTAAAAACCAGTTATAAGCCTCCCGCATATCTCTGGAGACGCCTGCTCCTTCATGGTAAAAAGCACCTAAATAGTACATCGCTTCAGTATTATTTTTCTGAGTAGCTTGGTACCTATAGATTGCCACAGCATCAGAATAGTTTTCTTTTTTACGCAAGG
>QZLD01000327.1 GCA_004796385.1 Gammaproteobacteria bacterium
ATCGCCTCCGCCTGTGCCAGATCAATACGGTCGTTGAGGAATGCCCTTTCGGAGAACTCTCCCGGGCGGGCAATTCTGGCACCGCAGGCACAGATCGCCTCAAGGATCATATCCAAAACAACCGGGCTGCCGTGGCCCTGAATCTCAAGGACATCTTCACCGGTAAATGAGTTGGGTTTGGGGAAATAAAGAGCAATACCGTCATCCAGCTGTTGTCCATCTTCAGCATAGATTGGTGCGTGGCTGGCATAACGCGGTTTGAGATCTTTGCCGATCAAGGCTGTGATTACATCCTTGACCAGATCGCCGGAAACTCTGATAACACCGATGCCGCCCCTGCCGGGAGGAGTTGCTACGGCGCAGATGGTATCAGAGTCTCCAAAGGACATTCTACTTTTTCTTCTTGGCAGGCTTGGCTTCAACCTTATCCTTACCGCTCTCTACTCTTTTGGTAATAATCCACTGTTGCAGTATGGAGAGGGCGTTATTAACCACCCAGTAAAGTACCAAACCGGATGGGAACCACAGGAACATTGCGGTAAACAGGATCGGCATTGCCATCATAACCTTGGCCTGCATCGGATCGGCAGGGGCAGGATTAAGTCGCTGTTGCAGGAACATGGTTCCGCCCATTATCAATGGCAGAATAAAGAACGGGTCTTTCAGGGAAAGGTCGGTAATCCAGAACATAAACGGTGCCTGGCGCAGCTCTACAGACTCCATCAACATCCAGTAAAGCGAGAGGAATACCGGCATCTGAATCAGAATAGGCAGGCAGCCGCCAAGCGGGTTGGCACCCTCTTTCTTGTAGAGATCCATAGTCGCCTGATTCAGCTTCTGTTTGTCATCACCATAACGCTCACGCAACTGTTTAATCTTCGGCCCCAGATTACGCATCTTCGCCATTGAGCGATAACTCTTTTCAGAGAGTTTGAAAAACGCAACTTTAATAAAGAATGTAAGGAGAATAATTGCCCAGCCCCAGTTGCCAATAACGCCGTGAATAAAATCAAGAGCGAAGAATAGAGGTTCAGCAATAAAGAACAGCGGCCCGTAATCAACAGAGCGCTCCAGATTAGGCGCAATCTCTTTCATAACCTTTTGTACTTTAGGGCCGGCATAGATTTTCTGTACAAAGCTGACTTTATTGCCGGCAGGAATAACCTTCTCTTCGCTGGCATATGAAATATAGTGATTGTTGCTTTTCTTTATAAATTTACTGGATATATAACTAAGCTCTTGTTGATTAGGAATCCAAGCTACAACAAAATAGTGTTGTAACATAGCGATCCAACCGGTCTTGGTACCAATCACGCCATTGCTTTTCATTGCATTTTTATGATTAGTAGACCAGTTTTCCTGAATATCATCAAAGCTAACCTTCTCATACTTATTAAAATCCGTAGAAACAGCAGCGCCGGTATAGGCACTAGCACCACTAAAGAAACCACCGGATTGTTTAACAGGTTTCTGTCTAAGCGTAGCGTACAAGGAACCACGCCATTCGCTGGAAGAGTTATTATTTATCTGCTGTTCTATTTCAATTTGATAACTGTCGCGTTTAAAAATAAAGGTTTTAACCAACTCAATGCCGGACTCGCTTTTCCAGGCAAGCGGTACACGCAACTCATCTTCACCTTCCTGTAAAGCATATGTGGATTTTGCAGATGCAAACAGAGGAACTCTAATAGTTTCATCACTACCGCTTTGTGGTAGAAGCCCAGATTCGGCAATAAAATTATTATCGGCATTTTTATCAAGAATAGTAAAAGGAATATCTTGCTGTTCAACAGTAAGGGGATATTTTCTCAAGTTTACTCTACTTATCGCCCCCTTATATGTATCAATCCTGATTTGAAACAGATCGGTTACAATTTCAATCTGTCTGCCCTTTTGAGTAGACTTTTTAGCAGAACTGACAGTTTTTGCCGAATTCTGACCTTCTGGAGCAGATACCACAATCTCATCATCTGCAGTAACTGCCACAGGAGCTTCATCATCACTTTCAGGAGATGCTTTAACCGTTTGCTCTGTTTTTGCTGGAGGAACAGGAGCATGTTCAGTTTGCCACTGGTTAAACATAAGATAAAGAATAGCAGCCAGTGCGATAAATAGTATAAATCTATGGTTTTCCATAAGGTCGCCTTTTTTACAGATTATGGAGGAATTGATAGTTAAACACCCGCATTATCCTGCTTTTTCTCAGGAACCGGATCAAATCCGCCGGGATGAAACGGATGACACTTGAGTATTCTTTTCAGACCCAGCCAAAGACCCCGGATTGTACCATGACGTTCAATGGCTGTATAAGTATATTGTGAGCAGGTGGGGTGAAAACGACAGTTATTCCCCAGAAGCGGGCTGAGCAGTTTTTGATAAAGCCTGATTAACAGTAGTAGTGGATTCCGCATTATTCCGCAACCTTACCAGTTTTTTCTCTACCCGTTTCCAGTGGTTATCCAATGATTCGGTAAGCTTGTCGTTATCATAGCTTGCCGTATTTTTGCGCGCCAATACAACCAAGTCGATTTTTAAGTTCGCGTTTCTCCAGATTTTTGTTCTGAAGCTCTCTCTTGCCAATCTTTTTATGCGGTTGCGCTCCACCGCCTTTTTGGAAACCTTTTTGGAAACCACCAACCCCACACGGTGCTCTTTTGTTGTGCCAACCTTTGCCAAAATCAACCAGCAATCATCGACAGAGCGGGCAGCGACATTATCAAATACAGATTTATACTGCCGCTGCGTAAGTAGTCTTTTGGATTTAGGGAAGAAATTAATCAATAGTGAAGAAAAAACCCGTTAACCGCAAAGTTCCTTTCTGCCTTTCTTTCTTCTGGCATTAAGTACTTTTCTGCCACCTCTTGTTGCCATACGAGCTCTGAAACCGTGGGTTCTGGCTCTTTTAAGTCTGCTAGGTTGAAATGTTCTTTTCATGATTATACACCCTTGATTTTGAATAAACCTTTGCTTTTCCGGCAGATATATGTATTTTGCTCGACAGTGTCGCAAAACCGGATTGCGAAATCTACTGGTTTCCTGCGGCTTTGTCAACCGATTTTTGCCGAGTGATACTTAGTAGTTATAGTGATACTTGGGAGTTATTATGAAAGCACACTATTTGCAGCACGTTTCGTTTGAGGGGCTTGGCGCTATTGAACCATGGCTGATAGATAATGGTTATTCAATAACTACTACACGGTTATACGAAAATCAACCTCTGCCTGAAATCGGTGATATTAATCTGCTGATAATTATGGGTGGGCCAATGAGCGTAAATGATGAATTACTACATCCATGGTTAGCCGAAGAAAAAGAGTTTATTCGCAAGGCTATAAATGCGGATATTCCAATCCTCGGGATTTGCCTGGGAGCACAGTTAATTGCATCTGCTTTAGGAGCGCAAATCTACCGGAATCCGGAAAAAGAGATAGGCTGGTTTTCCATTACCGGCCTACCTTTCTTTGGCAATACATTTCAATTTCCTGATCAGATAGAGGCGTTTCATTGGCATGGAGAAACCTTTGATCTGCCTCAGAAAGCGATACATCTGGCAAAAAGTAAGGTATGCGAAAATCAGGCATTTCAGATAGGCAGAAAAATAATAGGACTACAGTTTCATCTGGAAACTACGCAGGAATCGGCACGGCTGCTTGTTGAAAATTGTGGCAATGAACTTATCAATGGTAAATTTATTCAATCGGCAGAAGATATCCTGTCGGCAAATAAACAGAAATATAGTGATGCCAATCAAGTAATGAACAATGTTTTGAAGTATCTGGCAGCTTGTTACTGTTGATATAATACCTATTCGATGCGCGGCATAATCAAGCGATCTTTATAAGTGGGCGTATATGAATGGAATTTACTTAAGGATCGTTTTCTATTTAATTTCATGCTTTTACGCCTTGAGCATATGTAGTCATTATAGATAAATGCAGAATACCTCCCTAACGAAAAAAGGTTTTTACTATTTTCTGCAACATTATTGATATTAACAGAGTTATTAATCCATAAATTAGATATTCGGGAAACCGGGATATATTCATTTCCATTTGTACAAATGGTAAGGTATCGGCATACATATAGATCATTGTATGGATAAGATAGAGTTCCAAGCTATGTTTTCCCAATAATCGGGCAGCAGCTCTAAATATATTGATTTTATCAAATACGGCAATTAGCTTACCCATAAAATACGTTACAGGATAGACCATTAAAATCATGGGGTACCAATATATTCCAGTAGCAAAATAGAACGCTTGACCTTTTGAGTAAAAAGAAAAAACTACCACCAGAGCCAGCATAGAAATAATTAATACTATGATATTCATGCAAACGCTATTTAGTATCTCGGAATCCTTATTGTTTAGTATAAGATTACCTATATATACTCCAAGCAAGAATATAGGTATCCGGATAGTCATTATTAATAAATGAGATAATGAAGAGTTAATTATTGAAACAGAAAACAGTATAGCTATTACAGCGATTCCGAGCAGGCTTTTGTGATTACCTATTTTATCTGCCAATTTGATATGTATAAGGAATACTGAATAACAGACTAATATAGCCGGGATAAACCATGTTTTAATATCACCGCAGAATAGGAAATCTAAGCCTCCGAACGCTAATAGAAATTTAGTAGTATTAAATGAACCAAGATAGGCATCACTTATAGAAAACAGCAGTAAACAAATCCAGAATGTCGGTATCAGACGACGTAAGCGGCTACCGAAAAAAACCGAAGAGCTATTGCTTTTTGAATAACTGAATATTGAACCTATACCAGATATAAGAAAAAAGATATCGGCGCCAATATAACCAATTGCTTTTACAACCAGCAGTGGGCCAACAATTAGAACTTGGGCGTGAAAAAACATGATCCACAGCATTGAGATACCCATTATCTCCAGCTTGTATTTGCTTAAATTATTCATAATGTTTTAATCATCTCTGCCTATGATTTTACCAAGTAATTCAATTGTATTTTTTAATGATAATTTATTCTCCTGAATTAAAGAATTCCAGATAATTTGTATAAATACATTTTCCCCTCCATAGCAAAAACATAATTGGCAGCAAAATCGTTATTTTTCAGCAGTTACCCATAAAAAAGTTTCACCACCAATTGTTTTGTGCTCTTCTCTACAAATTTTAAAACCTGCGCTTTTTAATTTTTGATTAAGCTCTTCCGGGGTGTCGTGGCTGTAGAATAGTTTTTGCCCCATAAATTCCTTTGTTCCTGAAAATGTTTCTGAACCTGTATATTCTTGTCCGGCATAAGTAAACAGCACTTTGCCACCGCTTATAAGCCATTTATATATTCTGGAGAATAGCTGTGGGTGTTTCTCTCTGGGGGCATGGAACAGACTATATATGGCAATGATTGCATCAAAAGAGTTTTCCTTAAAATCAACTTCAGTCATATTACTGTGAATAGTATTCATTTGTGGAACGTATCTGTTTGCCAACTCCAGCATCTTTAGGGAAAGATCAACCCCCGTGACCGACCAGCCGTTATCAACAAAGAATTTAGAGAATGGCTCTCCAGCTCCGCAGCCTAAATCGAGCAGATGACCATCATCAACTTGCAGATCTGCTTCAAACTGATTGATCAGTTCTGACATATCAAACAGGCCACGATTTTTTTCGTAGGTTTCGGCAAAGCTGTCGTATGCTTTTTCAATATCTGTATTCATAGGACTCTTCTCAGGGTTGTTCACAATAATGCAGGTACTTACGATAAAAGATTTGCCTTGATTTATATTTACGAATAACGCTCGAGCTTTGAATTACCTGATTATCTCTGCTTTATATATGGGATTGCCATGGGAGGCAAAAATATCAACATTGAGCAGAACTGTTTATACTAATTTCCTAAGTTTTAATCACGCATTTACTGGCAAATCAAATTCAATATATTTAATATGTTTTTTCTTATTTTTTATATACTCAATTTTCATGTATGCCTTACTTAAAACCACATATGAATATGGTATAGATAAATAATTTTTGTACCAGCTCTCTCCTGCATATTTTTTTATGGCGGCTTTTAGTTCATTTTCATCTATGTCATAAAAGTTTTTATGTTTACCATCTTCAAAATTAAAAACTACAAATTGGTGTGGTTTTACCTTGTCGATCTCCTCCCAGTCTGTTTTATAATGCTTCCAATCTTTAAGACTAAATGGTTTCCCTTCATCAGATATAAAAAGGTCGGATTCAAATTTAAGAGCGATTTTTATAATTTTAACTCTACAGTTTTTTATATTTAATACCTTGTCTATGGGGGTATCGCCATATTCCAGACCAACATGTGTTTTGTTTTTACGATGCTTAATAGATAAGGCGTAGTGCTTATCAATACTTATTCCCGGAATACTAATTACAAAATCTTTTAGATTTATTTCTAATGGCTTTGAATTTTGTTGTGCATTTGCAGTGTACATAAATAGTAAAGCGAAAACAAAGCAGCCTTTACATATGAGCTTTAAACAATTTGTCATGAAGTTAATTCCTTTTTCAGGTGATATTGCAACAAGAGGCAAATATATAACATGGATTTTAAGATGCTTCGAGAAATAATTCCTCAACAACACAAATAATGAGTCTTAACACATCGGTTTATTGGAAACACTAAAAAAATAAAACGCAGGCACCTGTATAAAAATTCTAAAAAAACTTTCAAAAAATGTTGCGTTGCAATAAAAATAGATGTATGATGCAATGCAACAATGAGTTAAATGTAAATCAACTGCAACAAACAATCGAGGAGAGCATTATGTACAACGAACTTATTGAGAAAATCCAGGAACAAACTGAAAAATTCACAGCTCCACTTAAAAAACTTGGTGAGCTAAGTGTTGACGGCATTGAAAGATTGACTCAGCTACAAGTTGAAACTCTGAAGTCATATGCAGATCTTGGTATTGAGAGTGTAAAAAAGGCTCTTAATACTAAAATTACTGATACTGAAAGCTTACAGTCTTACCTGACTGAGCAAGCTGAGTCAATTCACAGTGTTGGTCTTAAAATTACTGACGACATCAAAGCATATGTTGCTCTTGGTGAAGATCTTGGTGACGAGATTCAAAAAATTGCTAAAGAAAATGCTGGTGCTTTTAATATTAAAGGCTAATCCCAGTATTTTTTAGTATTGGTAAAAACGGTGGCAAAATTGCCGCCGTTTTTTGTTTATAGATTACAAATATATCCCTCACTTTTGTAAGATTTTTCCTCAAACTCCCACTTTTTTGTCGAACAGATCACAATTATTACCCTTAGGACTTTATCCATACTCAATTCGGTGTAAATTTTCTTTTACCAATAATAAAAATAGCTGTCATGGAAACGACAAAGGAAATGAAAAATGATTAGAGGGAAAAAAGATATTCTAAACAAGGCGAATGCAACTGTACTTAATTTTATAAACCAAAGAAACGAAATGCTGAAGCTCTACTATGATTTTGGCAAAATAAAAGATAAGAAAAAGGCAGATGTTAAAAGATTCTGCGATACGCTTATTGATTATGTTTCTTTTGGGCACTTTTGTGTTTATGAAACTTTGATCAAAAAATCTGCATTAGATGCAGGTATTAAGAACAATACATATGCTCAAATATCTCAAACAACAGAGATTGCACTTACTTTTAACGATAAATATGAAACCTATCACGATGAAAACTCTATAGAGGTTTTACAAAATGATCTTTCTATTCTTGGAGAAGCTCTTTGTATTAGATTAGAGCTGGAAGATTGCCTGTTGGGAACAATTTAGATAAATAGATTTACGAGGCTTTCGGCAGCCTCTTTAGGAGAGTCTGCCGAAAACAGATAATCAATCACTGCTACAGAATCAGCACCGCTATCAATAACCCCTTTGGCATTTTTATCATTTATTCCACCAATAGCTACCACTGGAATATCGATCTTTCTTTTACACTCAACAATGGTTTGCAATGATGCCTGTGGCGCGTCAGGTTTTGTATTTGATGGGAAAAATCGGCCAAAGGCAACGTATGAAGCACCTTTATTATAAGCTATTTCAGCCTTTTCTACAGAGTTATAACAGGAGGCTCCAATTATTATATCGCTTCCCAAAGTCTCTCTGGCAGCGGCAATATCATCATCATCGGCACCTAAATGGATTCCATCCGCTCCGGTTTTCTGAGCCAGCTCAATATTGTCATTAATAATGAATAGCGCTGAAAATCCGGAACAAAGATTATGTAGAGCTTCACACTGTTGTAGCTGTATTTCAACAGGAATTGATTTGGCCCGATACTGAATTATAGAGACTCCGCCTGCAAGAACCCGCTCTACTTTATCAAGAAAAGAACCATCTTGTAGGATTTGCTCCGAAGGTATGGCATAAACACCAGCAATACGGTTATTTTTTAGAATGGTTTTCACAAACGCTATTCTTCAAAGTCTCGTGCCCAGAAAAGTCTGTCCGGAATTAGTTGCCCCATACCGATTCTGTTGGCATTCACCAAAGTAAACCATGTGTATTCCTGTGCTTTAATAACGGCATCCAGTGGCTCCATTCCGGTTGCCATAAAAGCGGCTATGCTGGCTGCCAGTGTGCAACCGGAACCGTGATATTCATGGCTAAGTCTGTCCCAGTCAAAACGGTGAACTTCTGGATTTTCTGCCTGATAAAATGAGTTGGTAACTTTATCTGTGGAGTCGTGGGTTCCGGTTAATAAAACTGCTTCACAGCCTGATTCAAGCAGAGAAATGGCACAGGCATCGGTGGTGTCTGCTCCATATGAAAGGGTAAATGCCTCTTTTGTATTTGGTGTTACAACGGTTGTTACTGGTAACAGCATGTTAAGAATAGCATCAATTAATTCTCCATCGGCAAGTGGTGTACCGCCTCCGGCAGCAAGAACCGGGTCTAGCACGACCGGAATATCAGGATAATCCACCAGAATACTATTGATGGCTTCAGCTGTATCTGCATTGCCAATCATTCCTATGTGAAATGCCGAAACAGACATGTCTTCCAGTATGGCTCTGGCCTGATCAATTACAACATCAGGATCAAGCGGCGCAAAACCATAGACATTTTCAGTGTCTTGAACGGTCACGCAGGTGACAACTGTAGAAGCATGGCAGCCATGACTGCTTATTGCTTCTATGGCAGCCTGAATTCCTGCTCCTCCAGAAGGATCAGTTCCGGCAAAAGACATTACTACAGGAGGGTGTTCGTTTGTCATAATAATATTTGGAATTGTTGCTGAAAGAACAGCGCATTTTATAGGTTATATAGAGATAAATCCAGCTACAGCCTCTTCCAATATGAAATGAGTCTAAAGCAGATAGATTTTTGCCGCTTTCTGATCTCGTCTTCAGCATATGGCCAAGTCGTTACAATTTCTTATTATTGTGTATCTTCGGAATCAGGCATTAATGGTTTCGCAATATTTTTTAATCCATTATTAAACTTTCCTACCAGATGATCTGCTATTTCGAAGATGCGGCCTGCTGTTCTGGTTTCTATATCTTTAAGTTGCCGCTTAATATTTTCATCTTCGTTTGCCGTTATCTCTATCTTTACCTGAAGCAGACCTTTGCCGCTGTTAAGTTCCACGCATTTAAGTTGTAGTGTAGAGCCTGCCGCAGTGGTGTAGATGCGTTGATCCGCATCCGGCATATACTGATCCTTTTCAGTGCCGTAGATGTTCTCCAGGCTGAGTTCCTGTAAAAGGCGGAATTGATTGTATGCTGCGCGCTCTGATTTGATTTTGTAGCCGCTTGGGGCTTGTACCCGGAATATGTTTTCCGGGGTAAATTCAATGGTGTATTCACTGTTATATCTTACAGTTTTGAAAATACCCTCTTCAACAGACGTAATTCTGCTGTCAACCCAATTATTGATGTGGCTTGTAGTTATTATCTTTGTTGGCGTGAGCCATGATTGCATATCTCCGGTTTGGCGGATATATGTGCCTCTTTTGATATTAAATCTGCCGACGATTATATCGGCAATGGTTTTATTGTCGACATCTAACATCTTGATATGAGAGCCGCTCCACTCTCTTTGTGGTTCAATATAACTGTATTCAAGGTGGTCTGCTGCTGCAATTGCGGCAAGAGAGAGCTCTTTTTTATCGAGATTTTTATTGTTGGCAGCAGCCAGATAATCATTTTTTGACGCGTTTAGTTGCTCTTCATCAATGATATAGCTGCCGCTTTTAAGGCTTGGGTTTTTGCTTTGCAGGTTAGAAATCTCTTTTCCGTCCCTTCCGATAACCACAAAGCGGTTGCCTTTTTCATGGTTGTCCAGCCCCAGAAAGCGGTGCTTTTCCTGTTTGGATGTCTTCTCTTCAGTAAGTGTTGCAGCAGCTAAGGATGTCAGCAGATTGCTGATATTCTCTGTTTTTGCCGGAAAGTCGCCTTTTTCAGGAATAATCCATGAATTATTGCGTTTTACCAGAGCGATTGAGCCGCTTTTATCAGAAACGGTTATGCTGGAAATATCGGCTATCTTATTATCCAGATGCGGCAGAAATCTTACCGGCTGAATATTGGCGTTAGCATCATTGCTACTGTAATCAAAGGCAATTATTGCAGAGCAGACTGTTGCAGCAACAGAGAGTATTCCCAGAAAAATGACGTTTGTCTTATTCATTATTGCCCCCTTTTTTTGGTTTTTACTCTGATTATTGCAGCCAATAGTCCCAAGATGGCAATAAGCAGAGGAATCAGACCAATATTGATAATCTTTGTCCAGGTACCTAGCTTTTCAATATCGCGGTTGAGCTGATGCCGTACGGCTCGTAGTTTTTGGGTTACTAGTTTCTGTTCTCTTTGGGCGTTTTTAAGTGTATTTTCCTGATCCGGTGTCAGAGCCATATCTGTGCGGCTTTTCTTTTGCTCCTGTATAGCAAGGATATCTGCTTCAATCTTCCTCAGCTTTGTAACAAGTTCAGATACGGTCTTGTAGTTTTTTTTGTCTGCATCCTTTCTCATCTCATTGAGAAGGGTGAATGGGCGGGTGAACTTGCCGCGATTACGAATGCTTATCAGTTCCGTATTTCCAGTCAGATATTCCAGGGTGTTGAGAATGAAGTTGCCGTTTTCTGCAACCGGCATAAAGCCGCCGCTCTCTTGTGGTTGCGTCCAGATCAGATCGTGAAGCATATCTACATCGGCAGTAACTATTACGTTAATAGGAGATTTAGATTTAGCTATGTGTTCAGATGAGTGCTTGTCAGGGAAGGCACTTTTGGCTGTTCCGGTAATTCTGTAAGCTGCGGTCAGCCTCCCGTTTGCCGGTTCGATGACAGATCTCAGCTCATTTGGATTAACGGTATATTTAATCCTCTCAAGAGGCAGTGTGCCACTCTCGTCAGTTCCCTGAATCAGTGGTATCAGCTCTGTTGAGTGGTTTTTAACAGGCTTCAGGTAGCCGCTGTGGAAAAGGCGCATCTTCTTGATGCCGTTAGTCGCTAAATCATCCATATTAAAGGCGTCATCAACAAATTGCAGGGCGGATGGGTGGCTTATCGGACGTTTTTGGTAACTTACTCCAACAGGAAAGGCAAGGTTGTTATCTGCAAGAACCTGTTCTTTAGGCATCTCCAGCCCCCAGTTTTCCAGTAGAGGTGATAGATTGGAGGATTTATCACTCATTCTGTCCTGAAGTGTATTGCCGGCTACCGCGACCTCAATCTCTGCAAACGGGTCTAGCATTACCAGTGCTCTGCCGCCATTGAGAACATATTGGTCGATAGCATACAGGGTATTTTGCGGCAGGTTTTTGGGGTGGATAATCAGTAATGAATCGATTCCGGCGGGAACTTTGTCCATTTTAGTATTTAGCAGCTTGATATTAAACTGGCTGCGGAGCAGGTCAAATATAAGATAGCTGTTTTCATAACCGCCGGTTTTATAGTTATATTGACCGTAAATAGGGATATAGCTGATTATGCCCAGTGTCTTGGTTTTGGCATTGGCAAGTTTGTTAATGAGCCTGCTTATATCGTATTCGAGAAAGCTTTCACGGGCAGGGCTGAAAAAGTCAATTACCTCAATCTGGTCTACGGCATTTGCAGCAACCAGCCCCAGATAGATATTCAGCTCCTCATTTACCGGAACCGGTTTGATTCCAAGGTTGACAGCACTGTCCTCCTCTTCCGAATATGGTTCGGGGTCGATAACCTTAAGGCGAATCTTGCCGTTGGAAAGTGCCGCATACTTTTCCAGCATCTCCTTCACCCTTAGCGCGTAGGAGCGGATATAGGGGTTGTTCTTGGTGTTTTTATCTGAAAAATAAAAATTGAAGTAGATATGTTCATCAGGCGAGGCGATGATCTTTTTTGTGCCGTCCGACATTGTATATAGTTTATCTTCGGTCAGATCAATCTGTGCTCCCTTTATAAAAAGATTGCTCAGAAAGGTGAAATTAAGAAACAGCAGTGCTAAAAAGAAAAGTCCTGCAATGGTTAGATATCTCTTATTCATGCAGCGTCTCCTTAAACAGCTTTTCTGGAATCGATAACGATGGTATTGGCAAAGAGCCAAGCCGCCGTGGTTGAGATAAAGAAGAGCGGATCGCGCAGATCAATCACCCCCTTGGATATCGACTGGTAGTGAGTCAGAAAGCCTGTGTAGGATATGGCATCAACGATAAATGACGGCATCCATCCGATAAAAAGGTTCTGTACCATAGGAAAACCGGCAAGAACCAGTATTAACGAAACGCTAAGGCTGACAACAAAGGCGATGACCTGATTCTTGGTTATGGCAGATATACAGGAGCCGATGGCTATAAAGCTTCCTGCCATAAGAATGCTGCCGATATAGGCGGTTAGTATTACACCGTTATCAGGGTTGCCGAGATAGTTGACAGTAATCCAGATAGGAAAGGTGAGTATAGTAGCGATAGTGGTAAATGCCCATGCCGCCAGAAACTTCCCGAGAACCGCCTGCCACATGGTTATCGGCAGAGTTAATAGCAGCTCAATAGTGCCGCTTTTTCGCTCTTCCGACCATAAGCGCATAGATATTGCCGGAATCAGAAAGATATACATCCAGGGGTGAAACTGGAAAAAGGGCTGCAGGTCAGCCTGTTCACGCGTAAAAAAATCACCGAAGTAGAAGGTGAAAAAGCCAATTAGCAATAGGTATATGATAAGGAAAATATAAGCGACCGGTGTTTTAAAGTAACCGGAAAACTCCCGGGAAAAGATGAAGTAGGTATTTTTCACAGCTCACCTCCTTGTTCTTGAGAGTATTCTTTCTCGCAAGTAACGCTACGGAAGATATCGTCAAAACGACCGCGTTCGTGGTGAATCTCCTTAATCTGCCACTCTTTGAGCTGTACCAGAGACCAGACCTGCGGAAAGATGTTTTCACCGACAGCAGGGAAGGCGGTAATTCTTGAAGTTATCGGGTCGATCTCCACCTGGTCTACTTTGTTGATCGCTTTCAATTCATTGGCAATGTCACTGTTTTCTGACGTGTTTGTCATGGTAATGGTGACTGCTCCGGCAAAGCGGGAGCGACCTTCAAGCTCATGTGGACTGCCGTCGGCGACAATATTTCCGTTAGCAATAATTACAGCCCGGTGGCAAATAGCGCTAACCTCTTCCAGAATATGGGTGGAGACAATAATCGTTTTTTCGCTGGCGATCTCCTGAATCAGTTTGCGTACCTCATGTTTCTGGTTGGGGTCGAGTCCATCGGTGGGCTCATCAAGAATAAGCACCTCCGGATTGTGCAGAATTGCCTGCGCCAGACCAACCCTGCGTTTGTATCCCTTAGAGAGGGTTTCGATCGGTTGATTGATCACACTGTTTATATTGGTTCTGGCAATCGCCGCAGAGATCGCTTCTCTTTTCTGATTGCCGCCAAGATTGCGGATATCGGCAATAAAACCCAAAAACTGTTTAGGAGTCATATCGCTATAAGCTGGAGCACCTTCCGGCAGATAGCCGATTTTCTTTTTGGCAGCAATTGAATTGGAGGAGATGCTAAAGCCGCATACCGAGGCATCACCCGCTGTAGGTTGCAGGAATCCGGTTATCATCTTCATGGTGGTGGATTTGCCTGCGCCGTTAGGGCCAAGAAATCCGAGAACCTCCCCCTTGGGAGCAGTAAAGGAGATGTTGTTTACCGCAGTAAAATCTCCGAATTTTCTGGTCAGATTTCTGACTTCAATCATGTTTATTAAATCCTTAACAGCATTTATTTGAAAGGTTGATACTATTATTTCAAGGGGTGATACTATACGCATTGCCGCTGAGAATAAAACAAAAAAAACCACCGAATCAATAGGAAGAGGCCGAAAATAGCAATGAACTTCTGGCATTTGACAGCTATAAAACACAAAGTTTCATTCTTAACAGCAGGAATTTTATCTCTTCTGCTTGGGTGCAATGTGTCTGCAGCCGGAATGAAGAAGCCAGTGTTTATTAAAGATAAAAGGTTGCCTGAGATCAGTGGTATAGCAGCCTCAAATTATTACAATGATATCTTCTGGGTCATTAATGACGGTAGAAATCCGGCAGAGATATATGCTGTAAACAGTAAGGGAAAAGTGGTTTCTGAGCTTGCTGTAAAGGGAGCTAAAAACCGCGATTGGGAGGATCTGGCATCCTTTAAAATCGGCAATAAGGGATATATCGCAATAGGTGATATTGGCGATAACAGAGCTACAAGATCGATATCTGCAATATACATAATTAAAGAACCCCGTAATTTGAAGAGAAAGGGAAAATTGAAAATAGAAAAAGAGATCTATTTTTCCTTTGAAGGCGGTGCTCTCGATTGCGAATCCATGGCAATCTCAATTGCTGAAAAGAGAATATATCTGGTTAGTAAAAGAACCAATCCCGCAATGCTATTTAGCCTGCCTCTGGATTTGCAGAGCGATAAAACACACGTTGCCGCAAAGGTTGGAGATCTGGCTCTTGGGGAAAACAGGATTAAATCATACTGGACAGGATCGCTTTTCTTTCCAACCGCTATGGATATAAACCGAAGTGAAACTGCCATGGCAATTATGTCATACGATAAGGTGGTGGTTTATCGTAAGAAAAAGGGCGAAAGCTGGCATAAGGCTATAAAAAAGCCATTGATAATTGACGATTATCCTCTGTTAAAACAGGCAGAGGCTATAGCTTTTGTTGCCGATGATTTACTGCTTATAACTTCGGAAAAACTACCTGCACCAATGTTGTTTATTGACTTTGTTGAATGAGCTTTTGTATATCCGCCGGTTTCTCAGTTTCATAAATAAATGCAGGAGGAATATTCAGTATTTCAAAATCAATATCCGGTTTTTTGTCGAACAGGTTATGGATATCTTTTTTAGAGTAGAGTGAATACTGAAACTGCAGGAATTTGCCGCCATCTTTCAGGTTGAGCTTGATCTGTTCAAAGATGCGTTCGCATATATCCTTTGGCAGAGAGGCAAATGGCAGGGTTGAAACAACATGGTCGAATTTTTTAGAGCCGGCATATTTATGTATATATTCGGCTGAATCTTCAATATATGTCAGACGCGGATCGTATATCCTGTATTTTCGGCATTTTGGATTTACCTCGAATACAGTAAGGGTGCTATCTGCCGATATCTTTTTAAGAACACCTTTAGCAAATACTCCTTTGCCAAAACCAAGCTGGAGTATGTGCAGATCTTTATCATATTCGATCTTGGAGATCATTTTATTAACGAGAAATCTGGAGCTGGGGACAATTGCGCCTTTAGTGCGGATTTTGCTCACGATCCTGTGAATATTCTTAATCATAAATACCTTCAGAGAATAAAAGCCATAATAGTAGATGGTTGCCTTATAATATTCAAACAATATCAGGGGTTGTAGCAAAGTAAGTTAACTTTTTATGCTGAACTGATTGTCCTGTCAACGGATCAATAATAAAAGGTTTTATAGTGGAGCCGGAAAAAATAAATAGATTGATTTCGGTTTCTCCAGCAAAAAATTTTAAAGTATTAATTTCTGTTGTGCCGTTTTTGATTCGTCTTTTTGATACGGATATTTCATAAGGTATATTGAGATTTATTAATTTTCTGGCGATATCCTCTATTGTCGGTGCAGTGAGTTGCAAATATATTTTATTTATCAAAGGAACAAGATCAAGGATTCTAAATAGATATATTATTGGCGAATAATCACAAAAAATACTTAGTAGATTTTTATATATCGGCTGTTTGTTATTAAGTACACTGTCGGTGGTTGAAGCGAAAAGCTCCATATGATCGGATATAGCCTGCTCGATTTGTTTTGGTTCAGGCCATAACTTTTTGGAAAAAATTCCTAATTCTGCTGCGGTTTTTTGTAAGTAGAAAGCAACATTATCATCAAGATTTTCAATCAAGCTTCGAGCAACCGATAGAGTTAATTCCCTATTAGTAAATTGATGTTTAGTAGATATCGTCTTTCTTGTCATCTTTTGCAGGTGCCGATGGGTCGCTATTATAGACAGATATGGGCTCTGCTTCAGGGTCCATTTTGGGCACGTTTTTTTCTCTGAATGTTTCATATACGCCATTTGGATTTCCTGCATTTGTCTGCAAACCGTTTTTTGGGTTTATTTTTACAGTAACCAGTCCTTTGGGTCGCTTCATGGATTTTTCCGGTTTGCCGTTTAAGGCATACTTCATAAAATCAATCCAGATAGGAATGGCTGTTTTGCCTCCTGCTTCTCCTCTGCCAAGTGAGCGAGGTATCGCAAAACCAACCCATGCAACAGCAGCCAGATCGCCATTGAAGCCGCTGAACCAAGTGTCTTTCTGGTCGTTGGTGGTTCCTGTTTTTCCCGCAATATCGTTTCTTTTAAGTGCTCTATATGCTTTGGCTCCGCTGCCTCCACGGATAACATCTTTAAGCATGCCTGTAAGCAAGTAAATATTTTGTTCAGGTATTGTATGCGGAGCAAATTTTTCCGGATTGGGATCATCTTTCTTCGGTGTTGCTGCAATTTTAGGTTCTGCTTGGTATAAAACCTCTCCTGAAGAGGTTGTAACTTTTTCTATAAAATAAGGTTCAATTTTGTAGCCGCCATTTGCAATTGTGGCATAAGCTCTGGCCATTTCCAGAGGAGATACGCTGGCACTGCCTAAAGAGAGGGATAGTCCATTAGGAAGGAGGCTTTTATCAAAACCAAAATCACCTAAAAAATCTATCGCATAGTCAATGCCGATCTGTCGTAACAATCTTATGGATACAAGGTTCCTTGAATATTTTAATGCCGTACGCAGGCTGGTTGGACCATAGAATTTTTTAGTGTAGTTTTCCGGGCGCCAGGTTTTTCCAATAGAAGTATCTTTAAACGTAATAGGCGCATCATTTATCATAGATGCTGTTGAATAGCCTTTTCCTAGAGCCGCAGAATATATAAACGGTTTGAAGCAGGAACCCCCTTGTCTTTTAGCTTGATATGCCATATTAAATTTATTGAAATCGAAATCAAATCCTCCTACCAATGATTTAACAGCACCATCGTGAGGTGAAATTGCAACAAAAGCTCCAGAAACTGCCGGGACTTGAGATAAAAGATATTTTGTTTTTTCTCCGAGATTATTGCCATTTTTATCAATAACAGATTCGGTTTTAGTGAAAACCCTTACAACATCACCTATTTCAAGGATATCAGACATAGATTTGATTTTTTTGCCACGCTTATTGTCGCTGATGTATTTTCTGGCCCATTTGCTGTCTTCAAGAAAAAGTTCGGCAGTGGTATCTCCAAGCAAAACCGTTGCTTTATTATTGTCCAATCCAATGACGATAGCTGGTTTTAGTCCTCCAATAACTGGTAATTCAGCAAGCTTTTGCTCGATTTCCTCTGCAGTAAAGCTATTTACCTGAGGATATTTTGCTTCTACTCCACGAAAACCGTGGCGCATGTCATACGCTCTAAGCCCGTTTCTTAGTGATTCTCTTGCTTTTGCCTGTAAATCAGGCTCTATAGTTGTGTATATCTGATAACCTTCTGTAAATGCGTTGTCTCCAAGTATTTCCTGAGCTTCCTGGCGAGCCATTTCTGCAATATAAGGAGCGTAAACTTCAATATCCTGCCCATGAATTTTAGCTGTAATCGGGCTTTCCGATGCAACTCTATATTCTTCTTCTGTAATAAAGCCTAGCTTTTTCATTCTTCCAAGAACATAACCACGGCGAGCTTTTGCTGATTTTGGAGCAGCAATCGGGTTTCTGGTTGATGGCGCTTTAGGGAGGCCGGCAATCATGGCAACTTGAGCAATAGTTAATTCTGAAGGAGTTTTTCCATAGTAAACCTGAGCAGCTGCACCAATACCATAAGCCCTGTTGCCAAGAAATATGCGGTTTAGATATAGCTCCATGATTTTTTTCTTATCAAGCTCTTCCTCAATCTTGTATGACAGAGCAATTTCCTTAAATTTACGAGTATATGTTTTCTCATTGGTTAAAAGGAAATTGCGGGCGAGTTGCATAGTGATGGTGCTACCACCTGATTTTCTTGTGCCGGTGCTGGCAAGGTGCCATACTGCTCTTGCAAGTCCTTTATAATCAACTCCGTCATGCGTGAAAAATTTATCGTCTTCAGCGGCTAAAAAGGCGTTGATAAGTTGCTTTGGGGTTTCATCAAATGTGATTGGCTCTCTCCTTTTTTTGCCAAATTCAGCAATTAGCTCACCATTTTTAGTGAAAACTTTTAGCGGAGTAGAGAATTTTGCATGTATTAAAGGATCGAGCGATGGTAGGTCAGGTTTAACATAGTAGTAAAAAGAGATAATGGATATTACTCCCATCAAAGAAACTATGAGAGAAAGAAGTATTCCATATAAAAAAATTTTTTTAACTATTTTCATTTGAAAGTTACTACTGGTTGTTTTTAGTGAAACAAATTATACAAAGATTCTTGCTTGCGGGTGATCTCAGATTAACAGTAAATCGCCTGAAGAAAAATCTAATATTAAATTCTATTATACATATGTAAAAATTGATACAGGTATTCAAAAAGCGAAGTTTATTCTATCCTTTATCTTTATACAATTGAATAGTTTGTGTGCATAAAACGGATTATCAGTTTGAAATAACAGGTAAAGGCGCATTAAAAGCATGAGTACATAAAAGAGGATATATAAAAATTGTTTAAAGAAAAAATGAACTTTTTCTTTATTCGGGGTTGATATCTCATAAATACTGTTATTTAATGCTCTTATAGGGAACAAAATAAAAAGCATAATAAATACAGATAAAGCATAAAAAAGGAAATAATTAGTGTCTCTGTTAAAGAAAAAATCTCCTCCATTGTTAGGGATTGATATCAGTTCAACTGCTGTAAAATTGCTGGAACTTAAAAAGACGGATAAGCGCTATCGGGTTGAAAGTTACGCTGTTGAGCCTCTTCCTGCTACGGCAGTGGTTGAAAAAACTATTGCTGATGTAGTGGCGGTTTCCGATAGTATTCAGCGAGCAGTCAAACGTTCTGGAACTAAAGCAAAGCATGCTGCTGTTGCTGTTCCCGGTTCCGCGTCGATAAGTAAAATAATAAGTATGCCCGCTGAAACCAATGATGCGGAAATGGCCGCCAGTATCGAAATTCAGGCTGATCAGTATGTCCCCTACCCACTTGATGAAGTTGCTCTTGATTACGAAGTGCTTGGGCCAACTGAGGGTAATCCTGAAAATGTAGATGTTTTATTGGTGGCATGTAGAAGCGAAAATGTAGAAATTCGAAAAGATGCTTTAGAAGATGCAGGGTTGATTGCAAAAGTTGTTGATGTAGAGAGTTATGCTATGGAAAATGCGTTTTCTCTTATAGCAGAACAGTTGCCACGTCAAGGCGAAGGACTTACTGTGGCTGTTGTTGATATTGGGGCAACTGTAACCACCGTCAACATTATGCACGATAATAATATTGTTTATACCCGGGAGCAGGTATTTGGAGGCAGGCAACTTACAGAAGAGATCATGAGAAGATATGGTCTTTCTTATGAGGAGGCCGGAATAGCTAAAAGGCAAGGAGGATTGCCGGATAACTATGAGGCTGAAGTGTTGGAGCCATTTAAGGAGACAGTGGTTCAGCAAGTGGTTAGATCTCTGCAATTCTTTTTTGCCAACAATCACCACGCGCAGGTTGATCATATAGTTTTAGCTGGTGGCAGTGCTTCTATTCCAGGGATTGATGAGTTGATAGAGTCTACTCCAAGTATTGGAGCTGAAACGTCTATCGCTAATCCTTTTGCCAATATGTCACTTTCTTCCAGGGTTAAGCCTCAAGTTCTTGGTGCTGATGCTCCTTCGCTTATGGTGGCTTGCGGGTTGGCAATGAGGGCTTTTGACTAATGAGCAGAATTAATTTATTACCATGGAGAGACGAACTCCGTCGAGAGAAAAATGTAGAATTCGGAGCGATATGCCTAACAGTTCTTGTCGTGGCACTTCTTATAGCACTAGGTGTTAATAGAGGTATTCATTATACAAAGCTTAATCAGCAAAAAAGAAATGACTTGCTAAGTGATGAGATTAAGAAGTTGGATAACAAACTTGTTAAAATCAAAGAGTTTGATAAAAAGCGAGAAGAGCTTGCTGAGAGAATTAGAAGTATTTCTGCTTTGCAGAAAGGGTTGCATAAATCAGTTAGTTTGTTTAACGAGATTGCCAGTACTATACCTCAAGAGACATATTTAAAACTGCTTCAGCAAAAAGGGCAGGATGGCAAGCTGTTTTTGCTGTTGGATGGAGTTTCGTTAAAAAATCGGTTTGTGTCTAAATACATGGAAAATCTTGATAAATCAAAGTTTTTTGGCAAGCCTCTTTTAAAGTATATTAAGCTTTCTAATGTTAAGGTCTCTTCCGGCAGGCGCTCAGGAACAGTGGTCAGTGTAAATAATTTTAGTGTAAGAGTGGATATTGCCAGCGAAGAGAAAAAGCCAAAAGATGGTAATAAAGCAAAACCGAGAAGGGGGAACTAGTTATGGATTTATCTGAACTAAATAGTTTAACTCCCGATACTATTGGCAGTTGGCCTGTTCCTGTTAGAGGGTTTCTTTTGTTGCTGATTTTCGCAGGAGTGCTTGGTGGAGCTTGGTATTTGGATTGGCAGAAAGGAATGGATGAATATGATTCTTTAAAGAAAAAAGAAGGATCATACGAAAACAGAATAAAAGAGCCGAATACCTTGTGGAATCAGTTTTATGTTAAACAGAAAAAACTGGTCAACCTTGAAGAGTATCAGGAAAATCTTGATGAAATGAGAGAAACTCTTAAGGATATGGTTGGAAGGCTGCCGGATGATGAAGAGGTTGCAGCTTTTATTCGGGATATTTCATTGGTGGCAATGCAGAGTGGTTTGGAGATATCTTTGTTGCAGCCTGGAGAAAAGAGAGAATTGTCCGGTAAAGATATTAAAGGTGTTTATGAAATGCCTGTAAATATTACAGTAGAAGGCAATTATCATAAATTTGGTGGTTTTGTAAGTCGGGTGTCGAAGTTGTCAAGAATTATTACTATGAGCGATTTTCAGATTAGATCCAATTCAAGATCTAAGGGAAAAGATCGGTCGTTTACAATGAATGCTGTCGCAAAAATATACAAGTACAAAGATGGCAGTAAAGATAATGATGATAAAGGCGGTGCAAAAAAATGACATTTCGCAAAGTAAAAAGCGATAATTATTGCATGTCAGGAAACGCAGAATATTGTTTTTTGATCAAGTTGTTGACTTTATTCAAAATGGTAGTGTTGTCACTTTTGTTATCTGGTTGCAATATACTGGGAAGTGATATTAATGATCATGTAAAGAATATAGAAAAGCTTAAATCTGAAACCAGTTTG
>QZLD01000003.1 GCA_004796385.1 Gammaproteobacteria bacterium
TAACAGATGCAACGAGATCATTCAGCAGGCACAGACAGAATCTGGCAAGTTGCTTTCAGTACTGGATATTGGTGGCGGTTTCCCTGCCGACTACAGCGAACAGATAGACATCAGCCGTTTTTGCCAACCAATAAACGAGGCACTGCAACAGTTGCCCGACCATATTCAGGTAATAGCCGAACCGGGCAGATATATCTCTGCGGCGGCAATGACCTCAATCAGCCGCATCGTCGGCAAGGCTCGCCGCAACGACAAAACATGGTATTACATTGATGATGGCGTTTACGGCTCCTTCAGCGGCATGATTTACGACCACGCCCAATACCCGTTAACTGTTTATAGTGATATACCCGAACTTGAAGAAGCGGTTATCGCCGGCCCCACCTGCGACAGCATTGATGTTATTGCAAAAGATATCCTGCTGCCGCCACTCAATATCGGCGACTTGATTATCGGTGAACAGATGGGCGCTTACACCTCCGCTAGTGCAACCGACTTTAACCTTGCTAAAAGAGCTGAATTTATTGTCATTAACCGGGGGGATATTGCCGAAAAGGAACACCAGACCATTTCTGCATAAACATAAAGTAGTTATCTCTATTTAATTAAAGTATTATTGTCGGTCAAGTTTTCACATGGTTACAACAATTCCAGGCTCGGGCCCGCAAATTCACAGGTAGCTCAAAGCCCCGTGGTAACAATTGGAATGCAGGTTGCGGCCAAAGAATAAAGCTCAGCACCAACCTGCGAAAAAAGCAGATAACTTTTACAATGAACAGTTTTCACTATGAATAGATGGTATAAACTTTCTCTGGTTTGCGGATTAACTCCTCTTATAACCGGAATTACTATTTTTACAGCATGGTTGCCAACCAAGGCCAACTGGCTGGAACTCGCCGGCATTTATAATATTGCGGTAGGTTTTATCCTTTTTATCTGCGGAATAATCTTTTTAGGCATATATATAAAACAGATAAAAAAAGAAGAAAAACCATCGCGAAAACGCATAGCTATATCACTAACCATTCTGCTTATAAATTTCCCTGCTGCATTAACCGCCATCTATACGGCTGGCTATATTATGAATATAAGCACTGTTACCATTGAAAATAACTCACCGTTTTCCATAACTGAGATAACCTTTACAGAAAGAGATATCTCACATAAATTTCCACCAATAAAACCCAACCGGAAAATATCCAGGTATTTTCATTTTATTAATGATGGAGCAGTACATTATTCCTGTATAATCAATAATTCTGCAAAAGAGGGTATTCTATTTGAATATTTATCCGGAGGAATGAGCGCAGAAGTCACTGTTAATAAAGATGGAACTATTAAGATCTCAGAAAAATCTCATTCCACCTACCCTTTTTAAAACTTAACTTTCACGGACTAACTAATAGATGCCGCAAATCCCAACTGACATAATGCTACTCAATATTGCCGCCATAGTTGTCGGCTTGGCCGCGCTGGCATGGAGCTCGGATAAATTTATTTTCGGAGCCAGCAATATCGCCAAAATACTTGGGATTTCACCTCTGATAATCGGAATTACCATTGTCGGTTTCGGCACCTCTGCTCCGGAGATCCTCGTCTCCGCAATCGCATCATTTCAGGGCAAACCTTCACTGGCAGTGGGCAACGCCATCGGCTCCAATATCGCCAACATCACTCTTGTGCTGGGAATCACCGCCATAATTATTCCCGTCTTAGTTAAAAGAACCATCCTTACAGCTGAAATGGCGGTGCTTATTGCCATAATGTTTATTGTTCTGGGATTAATGATAGATAACAGCCTCTCCAGAACCAACGCCATCGTCCTTTTATTAATGCAGATTGCGGTTCTGGTATGGATGATTCGCAAAAGCAAAAAAGAGAAAAAAACCCTACTTGCTGAAACAGACGAAGAAGAAAGCAATCAGAAAACTCCTACCTCAACCCTAAAAGCTGCCATATGGCTGATTATCGGTTTGGCAATTCTGCTATTAAGCTCTAAAGTTTTGGTTTGGGGGGCAGAGAATATAGCCAGAGAATTAAAAATTCCTGAGCTGGTTATCGGTCTGACAATTGTTGCTCTGGGTACCAGCCTGCCGGAACTGGCTGCGTGTATTGCTGCTGTTCGAAATAATCATTCAGATATTGCCATTGGTAACATTCTGGGTTCAAATATTTTTAATATTCTTTCTGTACTTGGCATTGCTGCCATTATTACCCCTGTAAAGTCTTCCGACCTTGGCAATGATGTTCTTAATCGTGATTTCCCAACCATGATCGGCACTACAATTCTGCTGCTGGCATTCTCCTTCAGCCGTGGGAAGGACGGCAGCATATCCAGAATAAAGGGAATACTCTTTTTTATAGCCTATGCGGTCTATCAATTCATAATCATTAGCGGAAACACTCCAACATGAACCGGAATATAATCTCAATTGCAAAAAACGCCATACTTACTGAAGCAGAAGCTGTAAAGCAGCTCACATCCAGAATCGACCAAACTTTTATGTCTGCCTGCGATCTTCTACTCGAGTGCAAAGGCAGGGTCATTGTTACAGGAATGGGTAAATCTGGACATATTGCCAGAAAAATTGCCGCCACACTTGCCAGCACCGGCACCCCATCATATTTCGTTCATCCGGCAGAAGCATCACACGGAGATCTGGGAATGATAACCTGTGAAGATGCGATAATCGCCCTGTCCAACTCCGGGGAATCAGAAGAGATCAACGCCATTCTTCCGGTAATCAAACGTATAGGCGCAGGGCTTATCAGCCTTACCGGAAACAGCAACTCCACACTGGCTAAGGCTGCTGATTATAATATAGATGTAAGCGTCGAAACCGAGGCATGCCCGCTGAATCTGGCACCAACCTCAAGCACCACTGCTGCTCTGGCAATGGGCGATGCCATAGCAGTTGCTCTTCTCAATGCCAAAGGTTTTACCAAAGAGGACTTTGCCCTGTCACATCCCGGCGGCAAACTTGGAAGAAGTTTATTGCTGAAAATCAAAGACATAATGCACAAAGGTGATGATATACCCAAGGTTTATCTTGGTGCATCTCTTGATGAAAGCCTTATAGAGATGACAGAAAAAGGGCTGGGCATAACGGCTGTTATAGACACTGAAGATAATATTAAGGGGATTTTTACCGATGGAGACCTGCGCCGCCTCTTTAAAAAAGGAATCGACATCCGCGATATCACCATCGACAAGGTAATGACGCCAAACTGCCAAACTGCCAATACAGAGATGCTGGCAGCAGAGGCGGTTAAGATAATGGAATCTAAAAAAATAAATGCTCTGCTGATTACAGATGAAACCGGCAAACTCGCCGGAGCACTGAATATGCACGATTTGCTGGCAGCTAAAGTTATATAAACAGTGGTTACACCTAATGAAATCCAGCACTTGGAACCCTACAAAAAGAAATCGTAATATTGGCACAAGCAAACAAGGACATGGACAAAATAACAAACTTCTAATTCCACAGCCATTTGACACTTCAAAACTATTTTATGAGCGTTTCAATAAACCTGAAATAAATAGCATTCATGTTCATGGAAGAGAAATCCCTGTAATAGTTGAGCAATTAAATATTAATCACTATTATTCATGCACTCCTGCCGATGTGGCGGTAATTCTTAACCATTTACCCCAAATAGATTTAGAAGAATTTGGCGTACTGGTTTTTAGGCAACCTAAAAAGAAAGAGCAAATATTATCTCCTGTATGGGGACGCCTTATTTATTCATTCGAGTTTAGAAATAAATATTATCCAGCGATTATCTTAGAAGCTCTTCCATATAAAAAGAAACTTAAATTTACAAAGAGGCAAACAACGGAATTAGAAAAAGAATTTAACCACTTACTCAATGATGGCGTTGAATTTATTCTTGATAAAAGAGAATATGTAGCAGAAATAAATGAAGAGACCGCAAGATCTATCCAACTATATAGGACTCTTCTGCATGAAGTTGGACACTACGTCCATTATTTAGAACAAGTCGAAAGACCTGTATATGAAGAAGACATTTGTGAGTGGGAAAAACGGTTTGAATTATATTTAAACATCCCCGTTCAGGAAAAAGAAATTTTCGCAAACAAATATGCAGATACAGCAAAAAGGGAACTTGTACAAAAAAATATAATCCCATTTAACCGCTTGGATTAATCCCCTTGCCCCTTCTACATAAAAATGCAATCCATAAAAAAAGAAAAACACATGAATAAAATCACTGAAAAAGCAGCAAAAGTAAAACTCCTTATTCTCGATGTTGATGGAGTACTAACTGACGGCACTCTCTACTTTGGAGCCGATGATGGTAACGAAGAGACTAAGGGTTATAACATTAAAGATGGCTTGGGTCTGGTGTTACTCAAAGAGGCCGGAATAGAAGTTGCGGTTATTACCGGCCGCAAGTCCAAATCTGTCTCTAACCGCTTAAAGGGTTTGGGGATCACCCAAGTTTATCAGGGACAGCTTAATAAAGCCGGAGCCTATAGTGAACTTCTGGATAAACTTGGCCTCAAAGCCGAACAAACCGCCTATATTGGCGATGACCTTATTGATCTGCCGATTCTTACTAAAGCCGGACTTGCCATTGCAGTCAAAGATGCTCATGCAGAGGTTCTGTCACGGGTAGATATGATAACTGATAATATAGGTGGCAATGGTGCTGTAAGAGAGGTGTGCGATCTGCTTTTAAAATCACAAGAACTCTATGAAGGCATACTCAATAGATACCTGGAGATGTAATGCAATTATTTGCTAAAGGTGAAAGAAAGAGAGGCTTTGTTCTGGTGATATTAATATCTTCACTGGCATTGCTGTTTTTTGCCGGCGAAGAAAAAAAGCCTTTACCACAAACAATTACCAGCAGTGCAGATATCTATTTTGAAGATTTCACCACCAGAATCACCGATATAAACGGCAATGATAAATACCATATGAATGGAAAAACGCTGCTCCACTATAAAGATAGAAAGTCATCGGAATTCAGAAGAGCCCAAATAACCCTGTTTTCATCAGATAACCCACCGTGGCTTATTAGTAGCGACAAGGGAATAATTCATGACGATAACTCTCTTATTGAACTTCAGGAAAAGGTTGTTGCAACACAAACAGATAAAGATGATAAGATTACCGCCATTACAGCCGATGCCCTGCTCTACCCTGAAACCGGGATTCTTAAATCTGCAGAGGCGGTTTCAGTTGCATCCAACTATCACCAAACAACCGGAATCGGCCTGAATATTGATACAAAAAACAGAATTGTAAACATAAATAGCGATGTTAAAGGAACGCATAATGTATCTCCTTAATAAAAAAATTTTCATAATGATTTCGGCTCTGCTGTTTTCTGTTGGCGCCTACTCTCTTAGCAGCGATCGCAATAAACCTATTAAGATAACTGCGGATAGCTTTACCATGGATAACAGTAAAGGGGTTAGCATTTACAGCGGTAATGTAGTTATGATTCAGGGAACACTCAAGGTGACTGGTGACAAGCTAACTGCTCATACAGACAAAAACAAAAAGCTGACAAAGGTCGTAGTAATTGGCAACAAAGCCACTTACGAACAACTTCCCGATAATCAACCGGATAAAATCAAGGGCTCAGCTAAGACCATTGAATATAACTATGATAAAAAAGAGTACGTCACCTTTCTTAAAGAGGCTCATCTTAAACAGAAAACTAATGAATTCACCGGTGACAGAATCAAATATACTGCTAAGGATGACTATGTAGAGGCATCCGGCAACACCCCCAAAAAACCTGTTACTGTAATCATCTATCCTGATGAGCAAAAATAATTATGGCAACTCTTACTGCAAGCAATCTTAAAAAAAGCTACCGCTCAAAAACTGTTGTGCATTCAGCATCATTCGAAATCAACTCAGGCGAAGTTGTAGGTCTTTTAGGCCCGAATGGTGCCGGTAAAACCACAAGCTTTTACATGGTTGTCGGGCTTGTAAAATGTGACGATGGTAAAATCACTATTGATGACGCCGATATTACCACTACCCCCATGCACAAAAGGGCGCGTCAGGGTATTGGTTATCTGCCGCAGGAGGCATCAATCTTCCGGAAACTGAGCGTGGATGACAACATCATGTCAATTCTGCAAACCCGCAAGGAACTTTCACAAAAAGAGCGCCAACAGAAACTGGAGTCTTTAATTGAGGAGTTTAATATCGGTCATATCCGCACCCAGTACGGAATTAGCCTTTCCGGTGGGGAAAGAAGGCGGGTTGAGATTGCCAGAGCACTTGCCACAGAACCAAAGTTTATATTTCTTGATGAACCTTTTGCCGGAGTTGACCCAATATCAGTTGGAGATATTCAGCAAATCGTACAGCAACTTGCCAATAGAAATATCGGGGTATTAATTACAGACCACAATGTAAGAGAAACTCTCGGGATTTGCGAAAGAGCGTATATTCTCAGCAAAGGTGAAGTAATAGCCAGCGGCTCTCCTGATGAGGTTCTGGAGAATCAGCAGGTGCGTGATGTTTATCTTGGAGAGAATTTCAGGATCTAAGTTTATTACTGAATACGAATACAGCAAAAAAACATAAATATGTGTAAATCCAATAAAATCAAATATTTCCGGTTTGCTTTCTCCTCTTTGTTTCCGGTTTGGTGCTGCATATCTTCCGAATTCCAGTAGCCGTGTCTTCTGTTCGTGGAGTTTGAGGTCAAATTTCTTCAGCCTCTTTTCCAGTGCTTGGTGGAATCTTTTTCCATCATCTTGATATTGGAATCCGACTACAAAGTCGTCTGCATATCTGACTATGTATATTTCTCCCCTTGCTCTTTTTGCTCTCCACGCGTTTCCCCATAGATCCAGCACGTAGTGCAGGTATATGTTCGCCAGCAGTGGCGATATTACTGCTCCTTGAGGAGTGCCTGCCTCTGCACGGATCTTCCTTCCGTCCGCTTCTTTTATTCCTGCTCTCAGGGCGCTTTCTATTAGTCTTTGGATTCTTTTGTCCTTTATCTTGTGGCCGATGAATTTCATTAGCCAGTCGTGATTCAGGTTGTCGAAGAATCCTTTAATATCTGCATCCAGTACCCAACTTACCTTTTTCTGTGTGATTGCTATATAGATCGCATCCAGCGCATCGTGCTGACTTCGCTTCGGTCGAAATCCGTAGCTGAATCCCAGAAATTCTTCCTCGTAGATTGCGTTTAGTACCCAGATCAGGCTTTGCTGCACTATTTTGTCTTCCAGTGCCGCTATTCCCAACGGCCTGTCAACGCTTAACCAATAACCTTGCGATTATTCGCCCATGACTCAGGGTTCCGGTGTGGCGCTACCCACTTTCCGGATCAAGGGCTTTCACCTTGTACCATACACCAGCTTTTCCCGGCGCACGGGGTGTCCTTAATATTCTTCGTGGATTATATCGAGTTTACTGTATTTGATCTCAGTTGGTGTTTGTATATCAATACTCTTAATAAAAGAGGCTTTTATAA
>QZLD01000112.1 GCA_004796385.1 Gammaproteobacteria bacterium
CTGAAAAAAGCCAACTTCGTATGCCAACTCATCATGCCGGATACAATCAAGATAATGCCGATAATCAACAGACATATTTTGCAAGGACTTCTTCCGCATACTCATTTCCTGCATACCGTTTGTCCCACCCAATAATTCAGAGCGTACTACACGACTATCTGTTCCAATTACACTTCCCACCACAACCTCTTATCAATGATTTCCACAGCTTGTACAACCGCCACCGGCACAACCTCTAGCCTGATGAATCACCACTCCACTTTCCAGCAACTCTACCAACTCTATTGAGTCAAGCAAAATGATCCTGCACAGATCAACATCCTCCTCAAGAGTAGCCGCTGATCTGCCAAAATTACGATTAAATGCTGCAAGTATTTTATTACACTTCTCATCCGTCATTTGAGAATCCATAGTTACTCCGAGATACTCATAGATCTCAGCTAATGTCATATCAATTTTCTCTGCCATTTTTCCTCTCCGCGACCATTAAGACAAACGTAAATCATAAAGCGAACTGTGAAGTCGCTCCAGCTCAAAGGAGTCAGGCGCTTTTTTATTCACAGTAACATAACGGCGCACCGCTTCCAGCAACAAAGGCTCATCTGCCTCCTCAATAGGCAACCCCATTGTTTCATAGGTATAGCGCAGCGCATGTCTACCAGAATGTTTGCCTAGAACAACCCTATGCGAACGCCCTATATCGTGAGGATTAATTGCCTGATAATTACCAACATTCTTTAATAAACCATCAACATGAGTACCTGCCTCGTGGGTAAATACACCATCGCCAACAACACTCTTCTGCCAATGAACCCCTCTACCTGAAGCCTCTGCCACAATCGCAGATAACCCCGGCAAAGCCTTAAGATTAATACCTGTATCTATTCCCTGCTGTTGAAACGCAGCCAACACAACCTCTTCCATTGCTGCATTACCGGCCCTCTCTCCCAAGCCATTCACCGTGGTATTAACATGGGTAACACCAGCCCTTATAGCTGCAAGTGTATTTGCAGTTGCTAAACCAAGATCATCATGAGCGTGCATTTCAAAATCTATATCGCTATCTTTTATAAGCCCCATAAACATCTCATATACCGAAAACGGCTCCATTATTCCCAGTGTATCGGCAAAACGATATCTGCCGGCACCGGCATTCTGTGCTGTATCTACCACCTGCTTTATAAAATCAAGATCAGCCCGACTGGAGTCCTCTCCACCTATGCAGACAGCCAACCCCATATCATTAGCCATACGGGTTAATCTATCTATCTGCTTTAATACCCACGCCTTGCTCTTTCCCAACTTATAAGAAATCTGTTGATTGGAAACAGGAATTGAAAGATCCACCATCCCTACACCAAGGTTATTACAAAGCATCAAATCCGCTTCACTCATCCTGCACCAAACTAGGGTATCCATAGTCAAATACAGGTTAACAATAGCTTTTATCTCTTCTCTCTCTGCCTCACCCATTGCCGGAATACCAAGTTCTATCTCATGAACTCCCACCGCATCCAATGCCTCAGCAATCGCTATCTTTTCATCCGTATTAAAGGCAACTCCGGCAGCCTGCTCACCATCTCGCAAAGTTGTATCATCAATTATCAATTTATACTCTTTTTTCGGAGAACTCATAATCAAGCACCTTTAATAACAACACCCGATTTTATCTGAGCAAACACTATGCCAAAAACAAAGCGTTCCGCTTAACTGCTGTTTTTATAGGTTTTTTATGCTTTATCGTTATTGTATTTTCAACTACAAGAGATGGTAACAAACGCTCTTTTGTGGCATTTACTACAAATAATGCACCAAAAAATTAACCGAAAAGTTTAAAAAAACCGAAATGATTTGCAGCTAAAAATGCACTATTACAAAGTATAATCGGTTAAACAGTTTGTAGGAACTTAACCCGCATATTTCACAAATACGCATAATTCTTTATGTATCATATTGATTAATGAGGTAATTATGAACATATAAGAGAGCAACAAATTGCAACCATGCTTTGCTATCCGGTTTCCGGCTTGTTCTTGAATCTATATTTGCACGATTCTTCCTTGAACGTAGGCAAGCTATCCCCTTCAGAAAGATCATGCAAATATAAACCCGATTACAGCGCCACTTGAACCGGATATTTATGAAACATCCTGATTAAAAATATTCAATATCATTACCAATACATAACGTTTAAGTGAGGTCTAAGACATACACAAAAAAAGTGATAACTAATCATAGAAATATCAATTTTTGCTAAGTTTTTTATTTTATCTTCCATCAATAATATTAAGACGCTAATATACCCTGAACTTTTTAAGGGGAACTCAAATGAAACACATACTCACACTAATTTTTATTGTGCTAACACATGTCTCTATGGCAAATAATGAAACCAACCGACATATATCCATACTAAACACTACAAAAAAAGCCGAACCATCAAAATACAGCGATGAATTCTATAAAAACCTAACAAAAACTTATGCGGAAAATTACAAAAAATCAAACCCCGATCCTGATAAAAAAGAGAACATTCAAAAATTTCAAATAAAAAACGATACTCTATTCAACCTAAACACTAAAGCCAACTATCACTCAATAAAAGCATATGATCTTCTCAAAAAAACGGTAGGTTCTGATCCGGAATTTATTATTAATATATGTGAAGAGGATGTAGATTACCTGATAGGAACCTATTATATTACCGTCCCAAATACTGAGTTATTACACAGTTTATTGGATATTGATAATAATTTAATCCGTACAAAAAAAGACGGGAAATCAGTTATTACCAGCAACAATAGCAAATTCCCAAATTGCAAATTAAAAACAGATAATAAAAACAACAGCAAAAAGACGACAACTAAAAACACCGACAAAATCACATTAATTGCTGAAAAAGGTGTTTTACTTGAAAACGTACTATGGGAACTTAACGCGACTTCAGGCCTTAACGGATTATTTTCCGGAAAAATACTTAATACCAACTACAATATTTGGCTCAGAAAAGATTTAAATGTTCATAATGAATCAGCCGATAAAATAATATCTCGCCTAAAAGAAGATAAGTCACTAATTAAGGAAATACGTTCGTACAAATTTTTAAACAGTAAATCACCTTTAACACCGATAGCAAATAATTTTAAATCCGCCATTACGGTTACCCATAAAGAGACTGACACATCAAAAAATAAAATTGAAGACAATATTTACAATCGTTACATAATATCCCGGGTTCCGGAAAATACACCAATGGAAGTTTATGGTAACTGCCTAAGACAATCCTCTCTTGAGATAAGAGGAAATTTTAAATTCCTCCCAAATATAAATATCCATCGTAAAGGATGCTCACAAGGCGAAAGAGTAATACCTAAAATATATGACAACTGCAAGAGAATGGAACTAATAAAACAGCAAGCTCAAAAAGATGGAATCACAATTGAATATGACAAATGTACTCCATACCCAGTCCTTCACTTAAGCAATCAGGCAATTTCCTGGGATTATATTTTTAATAGTGATGAATACAATGTCTTTCGGGAAGAGAATGGCAAAAAATATCGTTTAATCAAAAGGTAGTTCTTAACTCCAAAACAATATCTATAAAAAACACCACAAAAAAAGCAGAGTTCAATGAGCTCTGCTTTTTTAATATTGGCTTATAAAAACTCTGATTTATTCATATTCAGGATGAACAACCCTTCCCAGGAAAAGGATAGAGTTATCACTTTTATCTCTGATAATGTAGATAAACGGTTTGTTGGCAGTAACAAACTTCTGATCAGGAATTGAAGTAACACCTGAAACTATACCCGTAGCTGCTGCAGCCTCAGTCCCCTTTTCATTAACATCTATATAAGCTTTATGCATGCTGCTGGAAACAAAAAGCGGCAGCTCGGAGATGCCACTTAAATCGGCAACCATTGGGTTAAACATATCGCTGATACCCATTTTTTTAAGCATCACATTCAAGTCAATCCCGGATGAGAACTTAAACTTAGGCATTTTCAGTTCAACCTCGTCCTCTTTTAATGCAGCTGTCATATCTTCATAAAAGTCCACATTCAGTTGCTGCTCAAACTGAGAAAAGTCACCTGTTGGCACAACGATCAGCATCGACATATCAGAACCATCATAACCCAGCTCTGCCGCCACATAGGATTCCCCCTCGGCATAGCCCATCAGCTCTTTCTGGGACATCATCTGCGGATGAATCACATCTCCACTTAAAGTTGTAAACCTATCGTTAAAACCATAGCTATCCGGCTCAACCAGATTAAAGGTTTTTTCCCAATCTGCCTTAAAGTAAACCGCATTGGCCAGAACCATGCGAGTATTGCTGTTTATTGTCCCATTTGGAAAAAGCTTTTTAATCATGCCATTGGTATTATTGCTTACCCAATTATTAATATTATTTGTAACCTCTTCACTATTGCTTATAAAATCGACATTCTCCGCCTCGGCATTGTAGTTGCCGGTAAGGATTTCCACATAATTCTCTTTCAAAGGTGCAGTCTGCTCTGCCCAAACTCCGTTGGCAATTGTCAGCATGAACTTATCACCCGGCTTTGCCTGCAGATCATCAATCAGATAACCATATGCCGGATGCAGAATTTCCTGCTCAAGATCAAAGTTAAAAACCCGTGTCATTTCAGCTTCGGTATTCTCCCTTGCACCTGCATACAGCATCGCAAATGCAGTTGAAATACTGAATGGAGAAAAATTAACATTGCCATCTTCTGTTGCAATAATATAGGCATACAAATCAAAGGCAAAGTCACTATTGCCATGAGATATATCGCCCACATACTCACCAATATTGCCAGCATCTATATCTTTAAAGGATGCCAGAGTCAGCTCTTTCTTATCCTCCTGAGAGCCCTCTTCAGAACCTTCTGACCCTCCCTCTTCGCCTATTCCCTCTTCCTCGCTACCTTCGATAGCTCCTTCTAACAAACCCTCTTCTACCGCTCCTTCTTCATTGCCTTCAGATATGCCTTCTTCAGCTCCCTCAACAGCCCCTTCTTCTTCAACACTACCTTCACTCTCGCCTTCTACGGACTCAGACACACCCTCTTCTGAAGCGTCCTCATTTTCATCCAAAGCACCTCCACAAGCGCCCAGTAAAAGCGCCAGAATCATCGTCAACAGCAAAGCTGAAAACCTTCTTTCCTTTAGTAAGTTCATAATATCTCCTCCAGTTTATAATAATTGCTTTAAATCACGTAACCACAACCTTTTTTAACACTTTTATTATAAAAAATACACCCTATGGGAAAATTTTCCCTGCCAATATGTCAGATAAAGAGTTTTTCAATCTAAGCTGTAACATATAGACAACTTATGATAGCTTTGACTAAGTTTTTTTAACCATACTGAGGTACTTTATTATGGACTACAGCGTTAAATCTAAATTGGGCATTCCCATTGAGGAGATCCGCATTGGCGATACTGCCTCCTTTGGAAAAACCCTTACAGAGGCTGATGTTTATCAGTTCACTGGAATTATCGGTAATTTCAATCCTACCCATGTAAACAAGGTTTTTGCCGAAAAAACCGGCATGAAAAGCCGTACCGTACCGCAAATGCTTGTTGCAGGTTTTGTATCAAAGATACTCGGCACACAGTATCCGGGCAACGGCACTATTCATATCGCTCAGGATCTTGAATTCATTAAACCCGTATATATCGGCGATACCGTTGAAACCACTGTTAAAGTAACCAAAATCGACGGCAAGACCAATCGGGTCTGGCTTGATCTTTATTGCTATAACGAAGAGGGCGAAAAGGTATTAACAGGCGAAGCGGAAATCATCCCGCCATTTGAAGTTATCGAGGAGTAATCAATGAAGGCCAGAATAGGTAAAACAGTTGATCAACTTGAAGTCGGCGAAAGCGCATACTTCGCAAAAACCATGACCAACACCGACATGCTCATGTTTGCCGGAGTTACCGGTGATGTTAATTTACTACCGATCCACGACGAATTTGCAAAAAAATCCATATTTAAACAGCGTATTGCCCACGGCATGCTTACTGCCAGCTTTATAACCAATATTATCGGCATGCGCCTGCCGGGTTACGGTTCTACAGTAAAACGCCAGAGTGTACGCTTTACAAATCCTGTATTTATTGGTGACACCATTGAAATCGGACTAACCATAACGGCTACTGATATTGAAAACAATACTGCCGATTTTACCGTTAATGCCACCAACCAGGATGGTAAAGAGATTATGGTCGGCAACGGTGTATTGATTCCACCAACCCCTATAGATGAGGAGGAATAGACATGGCATTTCAAGAGATCTTAGGAAAATGTATTAATGAGATAGAGGTTGGTGACCGTGCCTACTTTTCCAAAACCATCAGCGAGACAGATGTCTACCAATTCGCCGCAGTAACAGGGGACTTCAACCCGGCACACGTTAACGAAGCCTACGCCTCCGGCACATTCTTTAAACACAGAATTGCCCACGGCCAGCTAACAGTCAGTCTGATATCCAATATTCTGGGCACTCAACTACCCGGCCCCGGGACTATCTTCGTATCATCATCGGTAACATTTTTAGCGCCTGTATATATTGAAGATACAATCGAGGCTGTAGTTGAAGTTGCGGAACTGAACCGCGAGAAAAACCGCCTTAAATTCAAGGCATGGTGCATTAACCAAAACGATAAAAAAGTACTCGAATCGGAAGGTGTAGTAATGCC
>QZLD01000242.1 GCA_004796385.1 Gammaproteobacteria bacterium
CAAAAACAATACTCCTGTTCATCTCCGTTGCAATTCTAATTGTCTTTTGCATAATCCCAAACATCAGATAATTCTTCTCCATTTCCAATGAATACTCTTGCAGACCTATCGTTAATAATCAACCACTGCACTATATATGCTCCTGCTCCATCCGAAAAGTTAGCAGAAACTCTATAGATATAGTCATTTAACGCTTTTATTTTTATTCTTCCCTGCATAGAATCTTTACTGGTAATATTTTCAATACCAAACATTGAAGACACTTCAAGGCTTATAGTTTTATCATCAATTTCTATAGAAAAATCTTTTATGTATTTTTTCGGAATTCCTCCATCAGTTCCCCAAAACAGCTTACCGTCAATAGCATAAATGTAATTACCATATTTGCTTATAATATGCTTATCTACAACAAAATCAGACAAAGTCATTGTCGCATTTATTTTCTTTGTCAAAGGGAATCTTATGGACAGATCTTTTTCAGCTAAGCAGAAACTACTGAATAGCAAAATAATAAGAAGAAAAAACGACTTATTGTAAATACGCATAATCCATGACTCCTCTGTTTAATATTTTTGCAGGCAAGATCTCTCTCATATGCGAATCATGGTAACACCTAACAAAAAATCCTAACAACAATCTTTTATCAGATCAAAGCCATTTCATCCATATTAATTAATAATTCAAAAAATTCACAAATAGACTGCATAATGTACAATCGTCCTATAAGATTACTACGGAAATACCAGCCCTATATTTATTAGTAAAAGTTTTTACGGATAAAATATGACAACAACACCTCAAATAAACTGGAGCAATCTTGCCCCACCATATATTGATTATGACTATTTTGCAGATAGGGATAAATATCCATTTTCCGGGAGCGGTGCATTTAATTTAACAGATGCCTGGTGGATGTCGGAGATATCTGCGCTGGTATATTTTAACAAAGCAAAGGTCAGCAAGATTATTACAGATACAAAACTTAAACTAATTAAAACACTTTACGGAAAAACGGCTGAATGTTTTGTATTCCAACTGGAGAAAAATATTATTATTGCTTTTCGCGGCTCCGAACTTTCCGGCATTAAGGAAAATCGTTTAAAAAACATTATTTCCGACTGGGCTACAAACTTCAAATTCAGGCTAACACCACTCTCCTGTGACAACGTAAGAATAAAGGTTCACAGAGGTTTTAAAACTGCCCTTGATGAAATCTGGCATGATCTCAACAACTTTATTATTGAAAAGCAAAACAGCAACCTGAAAATATGGTTTACCGGACATAGTCAAGGAGCAGCTCTGGCAACCCTTGCTGCATTTTATAATGGCTATGCTGATGGTGTTTATAATTTTGGCTCTCCCAGAGTCGGCAACAGTGAATTTGCAAATAGTTTTGCAAAATTACCATGCTATCGCCTGGAAAACCAAAATGACTGTGTATGTCACCTACCCTTTTTCAAAAAATACTGGCATGTTACACAAGGTTATCATCTAACCTGCGACTCAATAAAAAAAACCAATGACTCAAAAGATAGATTTGATCTGGAAAAAATCATAGAATCGGTAAAGAAAGGTAACAATACAGTTCCTTCTCTGTTATCTGACCATATACCAATAAACTATTCGTACAAAATAAAAAAACTTATAACTAAAAACTCATAATTCAATAGGGAAATAACTATGAAACTCAACAAACTGACTCTTGTTAAGATTATTGCTGCGTTCATTATTTCAATCTCACTAATTAACTGCGGTGGTGGTGGTAGCTCAGGAGACAGCTCACAAGAAGGAGTTGCGGAAGGTATGCAAGAGGGTACTACAGAAGGAACCCAAGAAGGTACCACTGAAGGGGCTTCGGAAGGAGTTACTGAGGGAAATCAAGAAGGCTCACAGGAAGGTTTTCAAGAAGGAAACAGCGAAGGCAACCAGGAAGAAGGAGGCTCTGAATCAGGCTATACTATCTCAGGATCAATAGACAGCAGCCTGATTGACCAACTTAAGATCAACAAGGTTCTTATCTTTGAAGGCACTGTTTCAAGCGATACCATAACAACGGGCATAGATCCGGTGTTAACCGCAAATGTATCGCAGAATACAGCCTCTCTCTTATGGAATTACTCTGTAAATTCAGAAATATCAGGCACATATACTATTGCGGTTATGACCAGTGAATCTGACTTCAGCAAAGGTGGCGCAAGTATAGCGGTTAATAAAATTATTACTGCAAACATCCCTGCTGAAGATAGCTATCAGGCAAACTTCACAGCAGATAATATCATTACCGTTGGCGCCAACGGCGACTACCCTACTCCATCCACAGCTTATCCATATGTGGAAGATGGCGATGTAATAGAGATTGAGGCTGGCACATATGAAAACGATATTGTCGTCTGGAGGCAAAACAACATCACCCTTAGAGGAGTTAACGGCAAAGCGCATCTGCATGCCTCAAACACCATTGAATATGAAGGTAGCAATGACCAGAAAAACGGCAAAGGAATCTGGGTAATTAGGGGAGATAATGTCCGGGTAGAAAATATCGAATTTTCAGGAGCTACAGTTCCGGATGAGAATGGAGCAGGAATACGACTCGAAGGCGAAAACCTTTACATAAGTAACTGCTATTTTCACAATAACGAAAATGGCATTCTTGGTGGTTATGGCACAACACTGGTTGAGTTTTCTGAGTTTGCCAATAACGGTTACGGAGGCGGCTATACACACAATATATATATTGGTAATTACACTGATAAATTTATCTTCAGATACAGCAATTCCCACCACGCCAAGGTTGGCCACAATATAAAAAGTCGTGCTGCTGAAAACATAATAAAATACAGCAGAATTATGGATGAGGCCAATGGCTACTCCAGTTATGGCATTGATTTACCTAATGGCGGAGATGCCACAATCATCGGCAATATAATTCAGCAGGGAGCAAATGCTGAAAATAATAAACTTATATCTTATGGTGCTGAAGGCATCTCTTACGACAGCAACAGTCTAAATATCATCAATAATACAATTATTAATCAAAGATCATCAGCAACATATATAAGAATCGCAGGAGGTATTACCGCCAACCTGACCAACAATCTATTTATAGGAGATGGTACTTTGGTAAGCGGGGAGGCTAACCTAAGCAATAACCTGCAATTCAGCAGCGATCCCGGCGTTGTTGATTTCTCTGGATATGATTTCCATCTAACCAGCAGTGTAACTACAGCGATTAACTCTGGAACAGATTTAAATAGTTCTCTTATCCCATCTCTGGAATACAGTCACAACAGCAGGTATTCAGAAAGAGAAAACGATGGCCATATAGATATCGGAGCGTACGAATATCACTAACCACACAACGAAACAGGGGTAATATCAAATTACCCCTGCATATGCCTTATTCAAAAAACAAATCTATTAGTCGATTCTGTAATTTGGTGCTTCTTTGGTTATAGTTACATCGTGAACATGACTCTCTTTCATGCCTGCTCCTGTAACTCTAACGAATTCAGGCTTAGTACGCATCTCATCAATGGTAGGACATCCGGTATATCCCATGCTTGCCCGGATACCACCAAGAAGCTGATATATTATCGCAACAGCACTCCCTTTATAAGGAACCCTGCCTTCTATACCCTCAGGAACCAACTTCTCAACTTCGTCTGTTGAATCCTGAAAATAACGATCTTTCGATCCTTGCTGCTGAGACATTGCCCCTAACGATCCCATACCTCGATAAGACTTATAGGAGCGCCCCTGATAAAGCTCAACCTCGCCAGGAGCTTCATCAGTACCGGCAAAAATACCGCCCAACATTACACAATTTGCACCAGCAACAATTGCCTTGCAGATATCACCGGAAAATCTGATTCCGCCGTCAGCAATAACAGGAATCCCTTTATCTTTAAGAGCATTGGCAACATTGTTTACTGCTGTAATCTGAGGCACACCAACTCCGGCAATAATTCTGGTTGTACAGATAGAACCAGGACCTATTCCAACCTTAACCCCATCAGCCCCAGCTGCTGCCAAATCAAGAGCCGCAGCCGCAGTAGCTATATTTCCACCGATTACCTGAACATCCGGATATGTCTCCTTAACCCATCTTACTCTATCAAGAACACCTATATGATGCCCATGAGCTGTATCCACCACAAGAACATCAACCCCCGCTTTCACAAGAGCATCAACCCTATCAGGAGTATCACTCCCAGTACCAACCGCTGCACCAACACGCAACTGACCATGCTCATCCTTACAAGCATTTGGATAGTCTTTAGCTTTTTGAATATCTTTTACGGTAATCATGCCTCGCAATGAAAAATCACCATCAACAACCAGTACCTTTTCTATTCTATGCTTATGAAATAAAGAAAGAACCTCCTCCTTACCGGCACCTTCCTTTACTGTTACTAGATTATCCTTCCCGGTCATTACCGATGAAACCGGATCGCTATATCTTGTTTCAAAACGCAAATCTCTACTGGTTACAATTCCGACCAGCTTTTCACCATCAACAACCGGAACACCGGAAATATTATTAGCCCTGGTAATATTCATTACCTCACCAATAGTAATCCCCGGAGAAACCGTTATTGGATTAGTAATAACACCACTCTCATATTTTTTTACCATTCTGACTTGCTGAGCCTGCTGATCTATGGTCATATTTTTATGAATTATTCCCATTCCCCCCTCTTGCGCCAAAGTAATCGCAAAACGGGCTTCCGTGACTGTATCCATAGCAGCCGATACCAAAGGAATATTCAGGCTAATACCCTTGGTTATCTTTGTTTTAAGCTCTACATCTTTTGGAAGAATCTGTGAATGTGCTGGCACCAGTAGCACGTCGTCAAACGTTAGTGCTTCTTGAGAAATTCGCATGGCTTTTATCCGTCAAAAATATTAAAAAATTGACCGAACATTATATTGTTGCATGAGCAAACAGTCCAGAAGTTCGTTATTTAATGCGAACAAACCAACCATAATATAAAGACCTCAAATGTTTGATGGCTTGATAATTAGCATGTCCGACTATTTTATAAGGGCATACTGCCATTTATAGAAAATTACAGTTTAAAAAACTTATTCGAATAAACGCATATCTTCAATAACAGGAGACTCACTGTAATAAACCGAGTTGAAAAATCCAAGTTTGTCACTGATAAATTTTATAAATTCCATTTTATCTGGAAAGCGATACAATTTTTGGTGGTAAGTCAGCTGATTATCTTCCAATACATCCAGACAGGTAATAACCAAGTTTTTTGTATAATTAACCGGATCAAAATATCTGCTGTCTTTGTTTATGCTATAGAGCAGCAAGTCCAAATCCAGAATAGCAGTTCTGAAATCTCCTTGAGGCCCCGGGCAAATTTGCTCATATGGATTCATTCTTACCGGGTTGCCATGATTAGTCATAGGGCCATTGCCATGCCTGGTTTGATAGGCTCTGGTTACATAGAAAACATTTAGCTTTTCAATCGGATTAATTTTGCTTATATTTTTTAAACCTACACTGCTTCTGGTCACATGTGGAAAAAAGCCATACTCCTGATCCAGAAGCAGACCTTGAGAACCCTCGAAAATATACTGATTATAGTTGTTTAGTATCGACAAGCTCCCCTGCACCATGGTGATAACATTTTTCATATCTTCCACTGCATGAAAAAATGACTCAGTATCAATTTTCAAGTTATAGTATTTTTCAATCAAGCCCATTTTGATTTTAAGAACAGTAGGATTTTGCAAGTCTTCCACCAGTAAAGATAGGAGATTCTTTTCCCTTTCCCAAGTACTTCCCACCCCTACACCAACAGTACCATTCTCTTTTTTTTGCTCGGAATTCATGTTTGCCATTTTCTCATAGGGAGTAGTAACAGGGCATTTGGCATCCACGAACAAATGAGGAATAACCCCTTTATCTTCCAGAACCATATACTCATTCATAGCACCTTCAGGATCAAAGGTACAAAATGAACTCCAGTAAGTAGGGATTTTCTGAAGAGTTGCACTGCCAAAATTGGAGAAAACATGATCTAAGCCGTCTTGGGTTATCACATGATGGGCAGCTTGCTGCCCACCACTAAACCTTATAACAATGGCATTTTCTTTTTTAGAGGCGATATAACTGGTGGTTCTACCCTTGCCTTCATCCCCAAATCCCAAACCGATAACGGCTGAAGACTCTTTTGTCATAGGATTATTTCAACATCAGAATCAGAAACCGAACTTTCTGAAGGCTTCTCCTGCCTAGTGTTTTGCAAAACAATATCTGCAATAGTCGAAGGAATTTCTCTTCTATCATCTACAATAACCAAATCTTGTCCAATCAACTGTTTCCAGTCATCCTGATACTCTGGCCTGCTTCCTGATGCTGTTTCGGTGAGATGGATGTGGTAAACAAAATATTTTTCCCGTGCTTTTTCCAGAGTCTGCTCTACGGTTAAATCTGAATATTGACCATCTCCCATAATTTCTCTTTGGGCATCAGCAGGTAAGTTACGCAGCGTTGGCTCATCTCCTATGGTAAATAAAAACCCTTTTTTACCCCTTTTTTCAAAAGAATCAATAGCGGTGTAATTACCGGCAAAAAACCAAGACAAAAGATAACTCTCACCGGAATTACCTCCACCTCCCCGCTCCAGATAAACAGCTGTCAGCCATTTTTCCAGTAACTCATCACTTGATTCAAATTGCCCCACTTGCAATGGAGCATTGTCACACTCATGGTCACCCACACCTAAAAACAGAACCTGAGGATCGGCAATTCCATTTTGAAGCAAACTCCCCATTACCTTATTGAGACCATCCTGAACAAGCTCATGAGGGATATTCCCCATAGAACCGGTAGTATCCAAAGCAATAATTATCGGCACTGAATTGGGATGTTCATCGGAATCTCTAGACTCTCTTACTTTTATACCTTTCGGATTCATCGCATTATTCAACTGCCTTTGGGTAAATATCTCACTTACACTTTTTTCGTGAAACCCTTTAGCCTTGGCTCTGGCTGTATAGCTTGATACAGAATAACTTCCTCCACCCATTTTACTCTCCTTGGAACAAATATTTGAAACGCGCTTCTGCAATTTCCAACTTAATCTCGGAATTCCTGATTCTAATACCCAACTCAATATCTTTGTTAATATAAGCAACTGAATCAAAATCACTGGCAAGAATCAGACTATCAGCCGATGTCGGAGAAAGATCGAGCATATTATCCTGCTCCCGCCTCATCTTTTTGATCTCTATCTTTAGGTCTTCAATGTGACGGCTATACATTAGCTCTGTATCTTCTACAATGGTTTGAGCTCTATCATCCCGAATCTGCTTATTGTTACGCTTTAACGAGCTGATAAAAGCCCCTTGAGTTCTTATGACTTCATTCATAAAACACCTCCTTATACAAAGTCTGAAAATCAATTTTTTGAATACAATTATTCCTGTTTTTACCACAAGAAAATACTTTAAGCATTATTACTACTCAAAGATAGCAAATAAAATCATTTTAAAAAGGCGTTATTATGTTTAGCCTCTCTCAGAGGTTATGCACTTACTTATGTGAATCAGCCACTGGTTATACACTTATTACTTGAATTCAGAACATATTAATCAACACTATTAAAACAATAGAAAATCGACAGTAATTTAATCTCATTAATCAGCACTTTCTTAATAAAGATCTTTTCTGCCATACTACTCCCCAAGAATTTCCAATGGAAAAGCAACAGATTCTGCTGGTATTTCAGCATCTTTTTGAAGAGCCTTTTTTTCAAATTCCCCATGATTAATAAAATGAATAACCTGATGTATTACATCACTATCTCTCATTAAAAACGGATGTGAAACACTGACCACCAGATGATCCTTCATACCAACCAACTTTGTATTTTGTACAGACACCTTACCATCGTCAGGATTAGGAAGAAATAACGACAATATAAGGTTGACAGATCTATCGCCGGCTATAATCCCTACCTCGTTCTTAGCCGAACCCAACCTAGGTGGCAAATCATGATCAGTTGTTCCGAGTTGCAGACCAGCTTTCCCGACAATCAATCCGAAGCCTGGAAAATCCCTTAATTTATCAATAACCTGACTACCATTATTCGGAGGACCCAGCATTACAGTTCTTTTGATATTTTCAATTACATGATTCTCTTGATATTGCCTTAGTAAAATCCCCCCTAAAGAGTGGGTTACAAAATTTATATTGTCAGCATCTCCACATTTTTGGAGCGCATCGGGAATAAATTTATCGGCAAGAATCTCTATTTTGTACTTTCGAGAGGGGTAATAATAATTTACAACCCTAAAATCTTCCTCCTTTAAAGCCGCCCCCATTTTGTTCATGGACTTTTCTGTTCTTCCAAGCCCGTGCAGTAATATAACGCACTCTTCCGCCATTGTTATTTGACTAAAAAACGATAATAGAATAATTATTGCGAGAGACATTTGTTTCATAAAAGTTTTATATACAAATCGGAGTCCTGTTAAAAAAATAAGATTCAATTTCTATTAAGATCAAAATTTATCAGGAAAAAGATAATAAAAATAGGCTTGTTAATATGAATACTATTCTCATTGACCTATTAACTCCTTAAACCACCTGATAACGCTTATGTACAGGC
>QZLD01000238.1 GCA_004796385.1 Gammaproteobacteria bacterium
GGGTATTATGGCTACCATTGCAATTCCACCTTTTAGCAATTTAGTTAAAAACTCAAAAATATCAACCAGCCTGAATAACCTAACAGCAGATCTATATTTAGCGCGCCACACTGCCATTAAGCACAATTCTCATGCTGTAATTTGCCCTCGGAATAGCAGCAATAACGACTGCTCCGGCTCTGCAGATTGGGAGAACGGCTGGATAGTTTTTATTGATAACAATAAAGATGGAAAATGCGAATTTATCTCAGATTTGTGCGCAGACAAAGGCAAAATAATCAAAATTGGAGAGGGTATTACGTCGAAAGATCTAAAAATGCGTGGATATGGCCATCGCAACTATCGCATACGCTATGACCCTATGGGCTTTAGTTATGCATATAACGGCAAGGTTATTGCCTGTGATGATCGCGGTAAAGGCTATGCCCGCGGAATTGTAATCTCTAACAGCGGGCGAGTAAGAGCTACTCATAAAGGCGAAAAATTGATATGCAAAAGTTAAGAAAAGTTATTTCTGACTAACTGTAATAAACAAAAAGATAACGGCAAAAACACTGCAGCATATGTGTTTCTACTCTGGAATTTTAATAGCCTTGGCTGTCGCTGAATTAGAATAAATCATCTCGCGATAAACCCCTATCTTCACTGAAGGTTGATATTCCGGGTTAACCTCATGCTGATAGGTGCTGGAAACTTCAAAATAGTCACATGAAATTTTTTGTGTACTTGACGCATTTTCGGTGCGCGGGCACGATACCCCTTTTGCATTTTGTTTAATAGAAACAGTCAATTGACGATCATATTCCTGTCCAGAGTAAGTCTGGGCATAAACGTCACTTAAAAAAGAACTTGAAACACTTTGTTCAGTTCCAGACTGAGACTTTTCCAGCAATAATACATCGTTTTCCCGTTCTGTTCCTACGAGAGACTTATTCATTACCGTCTCTTTTAGTAATAGGTTTGCCCCAGCATTTGTACTGTGAAATGTTCTATGGGTCTCTTCACTATTAGCAGAAATTTTAAGCTGAGTAGTAGTGGTTAATGCCACAGATACCCCTAGCATGGTTAATACACCAAGAAAAATTAAAGCAACTAGTAGCGCACTACCATCTTGTCTAATGTATTTTATATTCATGCCAGTCACCATAAATAACTACCTTCTATTCTGCTCAAACTGATTATTATAGAAAACTTCTGTAGTCTCTAATAACTTGCGATGGTAACGCGCCTCAGTTCCACTTGGGGTAAAATCAGCTCTTTTCCCATAAGAATAAGTTTTTTCATCATAATAGGAGACATCACTCATAGTTGAGCGCCCACGCAGGTATATTGTTGCGGATACGACATCTTGCCATTTACCAGCTGTTGAAACTTCGGAAGCAGAATAATAACGTGTTACCATACCAGTATTGGTTACAGAGGAATCATGCACACCAAAGATAAAATGCAGATCTTCAACCCCTTCAGCTACAGTTTCTGGCTCGCTCCAGCTATCCTTCTCAAGTTTAATCCTTTTAAGCTGGGAATATACAGAACCTTCAGGTTTATACACATAATAGACGTGGTATACATACTCCCATATTAGCCCATTCTCAAACTCTCCCCCTGTTGATAGCTTTGTTTCAAGGGAGGTATCTCCTGTTCCATCAACATGCTCAGCAAAAACATTTCCGCCTTCAGGAAGATATCCAGTGATAATATATGTCTTATTAGCGCTTGCAGGCACACCGGAGTCCAAAGGTATTTTACGTGCATGTTTAACAAATAAAATGTCAGTATTTGGGTCGACATCCAAATCAGACAAGCAAGAAGGAATCTGTTCACCGGCCTCTACAGCCCACACAGGGACAGAATACTCATACTCAGTTCCCCCACCACCAGAAAACTCTTCCGTCACATCATCATATGTCTCGCCACGCTTACATAAACCACTGGCAAACCCTGTTGTTTTATTATCGATAAACCTATAGTCAACCTGCCCATAAAATCCAGCCATACGCATATCATTAACAATAAGCTTAAGTACAAAGCGGTTATTTTCCTGCAATATTGCCGCAGACTCGGCATCCCAAAACACTTTCTTATTTGAAACGTAAATAGTTATTAAAGCGGCAGATAACAATAGACCAATAACCAAAGCTATCATTAGCTCCACTAATGACATACCCGATTGCTTGTTGATTATTTTTCCTGCCATATGACTAACTATCCTGTACGTTGTTTCAATTTAAGATAAACGTATTAAAACTCACTTCTCTTTGTGTTTGACCGCCATCAGAAATGGAACACACTCTGGTTTTGGTTCCACTCATCTTAGTGAGCGACAACCAAGCCACAGTAACAGTAACCTTAGTAGTTTCCCCCCCTGACTCAGTAACATCAATACATCCTTTGGCATTAGATAACCCGGACACATTTTGACCTGAAGCTTCGACTGAAGCTCCATAGATATTCTTGTGCCAGCTTATCAAATCATATTCAACCAGCTGTGCCACGGTGCAGCTATTAGCTAAACAATCAACTGAGGGGGAATCAGGCGGGTTATCCGGATCAGCCGCAAAATCTTTACCATCGTAATAGGTCTTAAGCTGTGAAGATGTTAACCCACTATTTTTAATACGCGCTATCATATCATTCGCAATCCAGACAGCTTCTTGCCTTTGCTGTGCCTCAAACGAGGAGCGTTTAGATATAACTTGCAAAGACGCAATGCCAAGCATCCCCATAGAAAAGATCATCAAGGCAATCATGACCTCTACCAGCCCAACTCCTCCTTGCCTAGTTTTTTGAAATGTTCTATTCATATTTGCCTCGATCACTAATTAGCAGGGCAGCTAATAGAAAGGTCAATCAACTGCACCTGATCCTTAATCAAAACCAATCCGCCTGGAGAAACTACTACAGCCTTAGGCTTAATTGATTCAAGATCACCGCTATAACACAAGCTAAACACCTGATATTCTAAAGTTTCACCACTAAGACTCCCGTCATCAGTAAATGTAATATCAGTAATTGCAGAATCAGAGCTGGTTTTACCCAATACCGAAACAGTGTTGTTTGCTGAATGGCTTTGGCCAGAACCGATCTTCCAGCTATTCCAATCTGATGAATCGCCTTTGTTAACAGTTACTCTGCTTCCTGTTTCTATAGCTTTATTGCGTGCAGCAACAAGGGTGTTGCGAAGGTTATTCGCTGATGCTTCAATATTACTATTAGCAATAGTAGTACGAAATGCAGGCACACCAACAGTTGCTATAATCACCATAACAGCTATGGTTACCATTAGCTCCAGCAAAGTAAAACCTGATATTTGCTTAATGTTTATATTATTCATATTCTAATAATAGTTGTGTTTTTTGCGCTTTACACTATTTAGCCATTTACTTACTGATCCTCAGTGCGCCAATAGGATCCACCACCCTTAAGCACTTTTCCTTCATCTGTCTTTTTACCAAGATCAGCATCTTTAATGCCATCCAAGCCAACAACTGTAACCAAACCATCAGATGCTATATACGGATCTATTTGCTGAATCACCAACCCATCTCCAGCAATTAAACCCCTTCTGCGTGATACATCTGCCTGCTCACTAACGGTATTAGTTGAAGCCACAACCGGACTAGCATTATGAATATTTACTGAATAAAAATAATTACTTGGCAATATTGTTGGTGCTGTACAGCCATTTTTTGTCTGCGGCACAATGGTGGTAAAATATACTGAACCATCCATCGTTACAGAGCCGGAAACCACCTTTTCACCGGAATCAGCAAAATCCATATACCAGCCATCACTACTGCTTTGAGCTGCAGCAACACTATCTGAAACATCCTCAAGGTCAGTGAGATTTAACGGAAAATCACCTGCTGTATATGTTGAATAATTAGATATACGATAATCTTTAACCATAAAAA
>QZLD01000029.1 GCA_004796385.1 Gammaproteobacteria bacterium
AATAATAGTTGTACTGCCAAAACGCTTCATAGCAAGAATACGATCACGACGATCATCACAGGTAAGGAAACAGTTACCCCAGTTAGCTACCTGACGACCAAAACGGAATGTCCAACCAAGAATTGGAGCCTGAATAAAACCGTAATCTACTGCTACGGCATCATTAGCAGAATTCTGATAAACACCTTGAACACCTTCTGAATGATTATCGCCAGTCCAGTTACTATCGTTAAGAATAATTCTTGTATTTACAGATACATTTCCATCAGTTTTATATGTGCCTTTAACGCGAATCCTATTAGTATAACCTCTAGAATCAGCTTCGGTTCCGTCTGTAACGTCAGTATTAGCACGAAGAGCATAACCTTCAACGTTGGCATCACCACCAAATGACGCATTACCAGCAAATGCAGCCGGTGCGATTGCTGCTGCTGCAGCAAGTGCGATTAATTGTTTTTTCATGTTTGTATTCCCTTTGGTTTGTTTAAATTTATTTAATTAGCTTAGCGACAAGTCAATTTAGCAATTAACCATAAACCGTCGATCTGCCGATAAATGTATTAAATTTCATACTCGATGTAATTTATAGTTGATTGAGATCAATAATGCAACTCTTTTTTGTATTTTTTACAACATTCTTGCATTAAGTGTTATTTTTGCACTTTATTATTTTCTGATTTGCATATTGCTATGCAGAAACAGACCTATTAAATGCTGCATTCACCCCATGCTTCGTCATTCCCGTGAACAGACTGTGTCATAATATGGTTATTTTATGAGAAAAGTCAGAATTCGTTATGAATTTGAGAAATATACAAAAGCCGTCATTCCTGCGAAGGCAGGAATCCATTCAAATTCAGCAACTTATGGATTCCTGCCTTCGCAGGAATGACGGATTACTTTGCACGATGCTTTATGTATTGGTATTGCGACACAGTCTGTGCGCGGGAATGACGGGGTACTTTTGTTTGCTTGAAATCAATAACACTGACCAGACTTGCTTTCTGGTTCCTATGCTGTGCTTAAAAACCAATACTTCCAAATTCGGCTGGTTGGACTGAAGAATGAAGCCAGTAATATGCAATTAATTCATAATCGTTGGGCTTCGCGATGCTCTGCCCAACCTACGGGATTCCCCATTCCCACGCCAAGAGACCGTGAAAGTATTCAGAAAACTTTAAATACCGCCCCGCCTACGCAGGGGATTAACGTGTATTTCTAATACTTTCACAACCTCAAAGCGTGGGAACCAGATAAAGCTGAGGAGGTACTTTTTACTATCAGGCTATAGTGACCTTTTCTGATATATAAACATCCTGCACCGCATTCAGAAGATCCACCCCTTCTGCAAATGGCTTTTGGAATGCTTTTCGCCCAAGAATAAGCCCCATACCGCCGGCACGTTTATTAATTACTGCTGTGCGAATGGCTTGTCCAAGATCGTTCTCACCAGCTCCACCGCCTGAGTTGATAAGCCCGGCTCTACCCATGTAACAGTTGGCTACCTGATAGCGGGTAAGGTCGATTGGGTTGTCGCTGGTTAGTTCGCTATATACTTTTGGGTCTGTTTTGCCAAAATTAATAGCTGTGTAACCGCCATTATTTTCAGGCTGTTTTTGCTTGACTATATCGGCATTAATGGTTGCTGCCAGATGATTTGCCTGTCCTGTTAAATCGGCAGAGACATGATAATCAACACCATCTTTATTAAAGGTCGGATTTCGAAGGTATGCCCAAAGAATTGTAACCAAACCAAGCTCATGTGCGTATGCAAATGCTTCACTGATTTCCTGAATCTGGCGACGACACTCCGGTGAACCAAAATAGATAGTTGCACCAATACCTGTTGCGCCCATATCAAATGCCTGCTGCACCGAAGCAAACAGAGTTTGATCATAGATTGGCGGATTAGTAAGAATTTCATTGTGGTTGATTTTTACTATAAAAGGAATCTTGTGAGCATACTTTCTTGATACAGAGCTAAGCACCCCAAGAGTAGACGCCACAGCGTTACAACCACCCTCTATCGCCAGCTTTACAATATTTTCCGGATCGAAGTAGATTGGGTTAGGTGCAAAAGATGCACCTCCGGAGTGTTCGATACCCTGATCAACAGGCAGGATTGATAAATACCCTGTTCCTGCCAGCCTACCTGTATCAAACATTTGTTGCAGATTTCTTTGCAATACCGGTTTTCTGTCTTTCTGGCTTACCACATCGTCAATGTAATCTGCACCCGGCAGATAAAGCATGTCTTTAGTAATTCCTGTGCACTTATAATCAAGAAGGATTTCGGCTTCACCACCAAGTAGGGATTCGATATCTGTCATGTCTTTTCCTTTATTTTTTATTCTGAAGATGCAATCACTTTTTCAGCTGCGTTTATAACTAAATACTACTGATAAATCAAACATGATTTTCTTTTCAGGATTATTAAATG
>QZLD01000025.1 GCA_004796385.1 Gammaproteobacteria bacterium
ACTCATAATCCCTTGGTCCGCGGTTCAAGTCCGTGCAGGCCCACCATTCATACTCGTCATACCATTATCCCCCATAAAATAATCCTGCACACGAGAGATAGATTTTATTTTGTATTGATTAAATCTTAAGATTAAGCGTTTTCTGCTGTTTAGCAACAAGGCCTAAACTGACAATTACTCCACTAAAGCTACGTCAAAATCACTTTCATCAAAATCATCTGCTGCAGTTTTCAGCTGTTTTTTAGACAGGCGTAACATAACCAACCCAATTACAGTATTAGCTATGGCAATAGCGGCAAATATACCGTCACTTCCCCAGAATCCTGAGAGCACAAACGCCAACGGAACACTAAACAAAAACATATGTGATATGGAAACAACCGCAGCAGAAAGCGGTTTGTGCAAAACGTTCATGATGGAGATAGCGATCATAATAAATGAAAGGAATATATAGCTGAACGAGATAATCTGCAGGTACTGGTAGCCCACATTGTAGACAGCAGGATCAGAGTCAAACTGTTTACAGATAAAACGTCCTCCTGCAATCAATAAAAACGAGACAATTATTCCATAGATAGCTGATAGTTGTTGCAATCGCCACACTCCTTGCTGCGCCCTTTTATGATTACCGACAGCCAGGTTCTGCCCGGTAAAAACTGCAGCAGTAATGCTGAAAGCAATTATTACAGTCAGGGCAAACATCTCTATCTTGGCAGCAACACCAAAACCAGCTACCGCCTCTTTGCCATACTTTGCCAGCATTGCAGTAAATACAGCAGCTGATGCCGGCGGGACAATTCTTACAAGTGAATTAGGCAGCCCGATAAAAAGTATGGTGGAAAAGCTGGAAACTATGGTTTTGATTCTGTTTAGACCGGGCCTGAAAATTATCAGGTTTTCTCTGAATATAAGAATGGATATAGAGACAATAGCGGTAAACATTCTTGAGATCACAGTTGCCAGTGCAGCCCCTTTAATGCCCATGGCGGGAATTGCACCAAAGCCAAATATGAGTATAGGGTCGAGAATACAGTTTGATAGTGAAGCGCAAAGCATTACATAAGCGGGAGTTTTCATGTCCCCAAGACCGCGCAGAATATGGTCGCCGATCATTGGAACAACAATAAACAGTGACCCCGGATACCAGATAAGCATATACTCTTTGATATAAGGCAGCAGTTCATTGTCTGCCTTGAGAAAACGGAACAACGGATCTATGGTAGTCATGCCGATGGCGATAATTACAGCTGCAATGATCAACCCTAAAATCAGGCTGGAGGTTGCCAACATCCTCTTTTTATCATCAGCATCCCTTCCACCCACTTTTGAAACCAAGGTCATAACACCGATACCGATTCCCAAACTGAGACTGTTGATAATCATAACTACCGGAAAGGTAAAGGTGATTGCGGCGAGTTTTTCGGTACCGAGTTTAGCAACAAACCACGTATCGACAATATTGAATGACATAATCCCCAGCAATCCTATAATACTGGGAATTGTCATTCTGATAAGCAAGGATGTAATTGGGCGCTCCAACATACTCCTGTTATCGTATTGTCGTGACATCTACTCTCCTTAAACCGTTCCCCTTGCAGGCTCTATTTTTGCATAGAGCTGTGTAACCTGTTTGCCCTTAGCAAAAATGTATCCAGTTTGGCATTTATAAGTTGCGGGAACGGCGAACCATCACTCTCAATCGCAAGAAACGGAAGTTCTTCAATATCTTTAAGCACTGCTTTCAGCTTGCTGTTCTGAGGTTCCGTTGCCAACTTATTCTCTCTTGTCATGGAGACATTTAGAACAGATTCCGCTACGCGATTCGGCATACAACCAAAAGGCCCTATAGCGATTACACCGCAGGTTTCGGTAGCTGCCTCGTGGATAGCGCTACCGACAGTAAGGATAGCTTCACCGGTTAATTCAGGTGAGATAAACTTTTCGCCATCCTGCATTATCTTTTTAATATCCAGTTTATGACTTTCGATAATACCTGCACTTGAGATGATTTTTTTAATCTTGCCCTCGTAATAGGACATAAATTTTTTCTTGATGTGATGCCCTATCATCTGCAAACCGGATAGTTTCTCTTCCGAGAGCCCTTTATCAAGCAGATAATCGGAATATAGAATCCACTCAGAGATTGGTGAGCAGATTGTTGCAAAACCTTTTTCTGCTAGTTTCTCTGTTAGATATTGTCTCGACAGAGACTCTCTTCTCACAAATATCTCGCCGGCAAGCAGTATCTTGGGAACCTCCTTTTGCGGTATTTTCTGTTTGATATTTGCAGCACTGGCGGCAGCTTTCTTGAGGCTCTTTTTCAGCCCCGAAAAGCTGTCTTTTTCCAGAGATTGTAAAATATTCTGCCATTCACTTTCAAAAACCTGTAACGCGTGCTCTTTATCCACTGCATTTACCAGCAACATGGAACGCATATCTTCCATAACATCGGAGATAAGTGTCGCCCACCACGCCCTTTTCTGAAAGTCACCACTCATACCGGCATAGGAGTCTTCCGATGACAAAGAGAAAATTGCAACATCTTTAATCTGCTGTTTATTAATCAAGTTCTGCATATAGATGCTATATTGCCCGAAACGGCATGGCCCGGAAGCTGTCGGCATAAAGTAGACGAGCACCTCATCATCTTTTTTCTGATTGTGGATAAATTCCATTAGGGTTCCGGTGGTTATTATCAACGGCAGACACTCTTTACAGGTTGAGTTTGCCCGCCCGACCTTGAGGATCTCCTCATTAGGAATCGGTGCCGGAATAGCATGTATCGACGCAGATCTCATAACTGCTGCAAGTCCTTCGCTACTCAGATACCCCATTGACGGAATAAGCAGTTTGACGCGTCTGTCACTTATCGGTAGTTTTTCTCCACTGGAATTTACAACGAACAGTTTTTCATTTTCGAGAACAGTTTTTGCAGACTTAAATTGGCTTCTGCTGTTTTCTATCGCCTTACTATCTAACAGTTGTCTATATGAGGATACAATATCAAGAAATGCCTCGATTCTGGTCTCTAATCCGGCATCGGCAGTATGGCTGTCAAGTTCCAGTGTTAGAGACGGTTTTTGTTTCATTATGTCACGGAAGAATGTGATCAGGAATGAATCGGGTCCGCAAGAGAAGTTTGTGATAAAGGCACCGAATAATTGCGGATGCTGATTCACATACTTGGCTGCACTCAAAATTCGCTGTCCAAGCCCCCAGTACATGTTATTAAAGCTCTCTTCTGCTGCTGGCAGAAAATCGAAAGGCAGTGTCAGTACGCCTCTGGAGGCAATTTTATGAGGAATCCCCATGTGCGCCTCTTCCACAAAACCGTTATAAGGACGGGAGAATATTGATACAGCTATACGTTGCGGAGTCTTTTCCAGCTCGGCAACCGTCTTTTTACCGATCTCCTGCATCTCTTTCACACAATCATTCTGAGCTGCAATTGCCTTTGCTGTTGCGGATTGCACAACCGTGTCAGCAATACCCAGTTTTTTCCCCAACTCTTTAAAGGTATTGTTGATTTCATCGATACCTTCGGTGAGATCAATCAACGGAGTCAAAAGTTCTGTTCCATTGCTCTTCAGTTGAGCAATCTGCTTTTTAAATGCAGTCTGCAAATAAAAAGTTTCTCCCTGAACAAACGGGCAGACCTGAGAAGTCTTATGATCCAACGTCGTCGGCACAGATCTGAAATGCGGCAAAAATATGTATTTGGCCGTTACCTCAGACTTTGTTAACGCATCAAAAAAGCCGTGAGCCAACTCTACCGGATAACAAAAAGCAGCATTCTTTTGATCAATACCTTCCTGAGTAGGTTTTTCCGGCATAACACACTCAAAGCCAAGTTCAGTGAAGAATGTTGAATAGAGCGGGAAGTAGGTATTAACCAAAAAACTGCGGTTAATGGCGACAACCGGTTTGCCGCTGAGATTTTTCTTATCTGTGAGATGACCGTATTTATCATAGACCAGATGTTGCCTCATGCTGACAAGGTCAAGCTCATTAACATTGATATTAATACTTTTACGCAAGTTGTAATATTTATTACAGGCACCACCGAATGGATATTTCTTACCTTCCAGTTCGATCATGGTGATCTCGCAGTTTCTGTCGCAATTCTCTTTACTGCCATTACAGTGAAACTTTTTGCCGTAGGTTACATCACGACCAATCAGCTCTTTCAGGTTAAAAAACTTCTCTTCCAATAGTCCAGCATCGAGTCTTTTATCTACCTCAAGCGCAACTCCGAATGCACCCATAAGCCCAGGTTCAGGCGGTACAATAATCGGACGCCCAACCAGCGACGCCATAGCCAGAGGCACCGCCTTGTTGTAGCAGACACCGCCTTGCATAAAGATCTTTTTGCCTACAGGGCGGTTACCCTTTACACGGTTGGCATAATTCATACAAACTGAGTAGACTAGGCCGGAAACGATCTCTTTTCTTTCTATACCCTCATGGATGGCATTTTTAATATCGGATGAGATAAAGGCGGCACACTGATCGTTAAAGTTAGGAGCCTCTTTTGCAGCCAGCGCTACATCGGCAATATCTTCCATCTCGATACCGAGGGTCTCCAGAGCCGACTCTTCCAGGAATGAGCCTGTACCTGCCGAGCACGCCTCGTTCATAGCGTAATCCGACGGTACCGAGTTACGGATATAGGTATATTTGGCATCCTGTCCACCGATCTCAAACAGGGTATCAACCTCCGGATCAAAGTGAACCGCTGCTGTAGCATGGGCAATAATCTCATTAATGATACCATCGGTCATGGCATGCAGTCCGGCTATCTGCCTGCCTGAACCACTCACCCCCAACCCTGAGATTGCAATCTTTTCAGAAGCAACACTGCTTTCTATCTGCTCCAGAATCGACTTATAACACTCGCGAAATGCACCAACAGGATCGCCATTGGTTCTCAGATAAACCGATGCCAGCAACGCCTTGTCTTCTCTGCGAATAAGTACTGCCTTGGTAGTAGTTGAACCGACATCAAGGCCAATTATGCAGTTGTCGCCATCTTTTACATCATCTTTTTTCAGGGTTTTAAATTCAACCTGCGACTCAAAATCACGCAACGGCGGCAACATGCCAAATGAAGAGACATCATGATTAATAAAACTATCATGTCCCGGAAATGGATCGGTAGGGTTGTCAAACGCCCATAGTGCTGCACCCAGTGCCTCAAAATAGGAAGCCTCTTTAGGTACAACCAAGCCTTTGATATCCTCATGAAGATAATCAATCATCATACGATTTTTGGTTACGCCACCAACGATCATGGTGTTGTCATGCTCAACCTTATTCAGAAGCTCCATTACCTTACCCGCCATCATGTGACACAGACCTGCAGTTACCTGTGACTTTGGAATTCCGGCATTGGTGGCGTGAGTACAATCTGATTTGCAGAAAACGGAACAGCGACCGGAAACGTGATGCGGCTCTTCGGTAGAGGCAAACTGTACAGCATCATCAAGAGAAACATTCATACGACGCAACTGTTGCAGGAAGAATTCACCGGTTCCGGAAGCACATTTGTTACCGGTAATAACATTGGAGATCTTGCCCTTCTTATCCAGAACATAGACCATAAAGGTCTCACCACCGGCAGAAACCACAGCAGGAGAATCCACCCCTTCAGGCTTTGCAAACTGATATGCGTATTCAACTGATTCCGGCTCAGAAACAGAAGTTAGATTAACAAAATCGCAGAACTTTCTTCCGGTTACAGCAATATTATCGAATGATGAGAGATACTTTCTCTCAACAATTGTAGACAGAGTATGCTTGGGGTCTCCTTCATGAGGATGCGACTCGTGCTCGGCAACCCTGATATTCTGAGGTTTGCCGTCCGCCCCTTTGTCTGCCTCCAGCTCTACAATAGAGATTGTGGAAGCGCCAACACATATACCTATAGAGGTGATGCTATTTTCAGAAGTAGAAGTTTCAGATGAAAGTTTTTGCTCTGGTTTCATTAATAATTCCGTTCATTAAGTTTAGTAAAACAGTTAAATTGTAAACAATAGGTTTTCAGGGAAAACTTGGCTCCTGAAAAAATACCGGGAAATGATTTAAGCTATGTGGGCAAAAACAACAGAATTACCAAAGGCAGACAATCGGTTTTTTAATAAAACCGTCTTGATATCCACGAATTCCGGATACAGCTTATCGAAAAGCTTGCCGTTACTGAATGGCGGTAATCATTTCGGAGGCCATATTGTAACGAAATATTCATAATTTGCTTAATTTTTTTTGCTTCTGACAAAAAGCCTGGTCCAAAAGTTAATCACCCTTCTATTAAACAACCACTGATTTGGTTTCTGCCACCGGATTTACATTTGTATAGCTCTTTATCTGCTGCCGCAATCAGGTCTTTAAGGGTGAGTTTTCCGGGGTTTGGTGATTTTGCCGCAGCAACACCGACACTAAGAGTTATCTTCAGCCTGCCCTCCTCTATTATAAAATCATTTTCCTCACAACCCTTCCTGATTCTTTCCGCCAACAACATCGCGCCATCATATGTTGTATGCGGCAATAACACGGCAAACTCTTCGCCTCCATAACGGGAAATACTATCTGCCGGTCTCTTAACGCAGTCGGCAATAAGTGCTGCCACCTGTTTTAAAGCTCCGTCTCCTGCAAGATGCCCATAGGTATCATTGATTCTTTTAAAGTGATCAATATCAATTATCAATAACGCCAGTGTCGTCTCCGACCTTATTGCCCGTTGCCATTCCTCTTTTATCGTATCATCAAAAAACGCTCTGTTTCTGGTTTGTGTAAGTGCATCAACTGTTCTTAACCTATCCAGCTCTTCCATTGTCTTCTGCAGCTCTTCGGTTCTCTCTTTTACCCGCCGCTCCAACTTCTCAGTGGCCTCTTTCTGATGACTTAGAAGAGTTTCATGCAGATCAATTACTTTTCTTTTTTCGGCATTAATCCTCTCCGCCAATGCCAGTGACAACAAAAATGCCTCCACCGTTGCACCAATCTGGGTGGCATTCTCAAATACAAATGATCTTGGGATAATTCCAAAGCGATTCAGCGCCACCATCACAGCTCCAATCCAGAATGTTGTCCAGGCTATCGCATAAATCCGCGCAGCCTTTTTTCCGGAGGACCACTGACTGATACCACATACCATCATCGTTATGGCCGCTGCCATTACAAGCACCACAATAAACTGTATTACTATGCTGTAACAAATTATAAAACTTGCAAATAAACAACCTATAGAAACCGCTATCTGTACTGTCATAACCTTATATAAAAAGTGTTGATTCTCTTTAAGATCAAGAAATTTTATGCTGAAAAGACCTGCAAACATTACGGTTCCAACAAGCGAATAAAGCAAAATCGACTCATTCCAACCAACAGCATATGGCCATACCCATTGGTAACCAAGCCCCCTCATAGTAAATTGCATCAAACTGTATGATGTAATATAGGCCACATAGTAGAGATAACTTGCTTCTCTTATAAAGATAAACAACACCAGATTATATCCGGCTATTGCCATCATAATCCCCATAAACAGAACCTGCACTGCCAACTCAATCTGATCCCCCTCAAAAAAGCTGGTCTGCTGTTTGAAATCAAGCGGAAACTGGGCAGATCCTCCTGTATAAACCCTGAACAAAACTATAAATTCCTTACCGGGAGCCACCTTTATTGGAAAGGTATCAAATCTGTGATTTATCGGCCTTGTTGAAAAATGACGACTATCTCCGCCTTTCAGCTGCGTCACTATTTTCCCTTCATCAATCACATAAAAATCAATCTCATCAAGCAGTGGATACTTGGAGATAAACAGCCATTCCTGCTTTTGCTCTCCAGGATTTTTTACTGTTGTCTTAAACCAGTAGTTTTTTTCTGAGAATCCAAAATTGGGGACATCTTCATTAACCGGCTGCCATTTATTGGATTCGACCTTAATAATATCTTTAGGATGAGATTCTTTTTTATCACCAATATAGACTTGTAGTTTTTTACCTATGCTCTCATAGCTTGTCGCGTTACTAACATCAATAGCATCGCCTGCCGTAGCCGCAAATGGCACAACAATAAAAAACAGCAACAGCAAATGTCTTAACATTCTCATATCACAGCAATCGTGTATTACATAAAAAGAGTCAATGCTTTAAGTATTAGCACTTTTTGACATTATTTCACGATTTGTTCACTTATTACTTGAGAATATATCTAAGGTAGTGACGCAGCTAACACTTTGTTCTGTTTTCCAGCCCTGCTAAAGACTCCAGCTTGCTGTAATAACAAAGATCAGTAGTAAGCGGAGTTATGGAAACAAAGTTATTAGCAACCGCATGAAAATCTGTACCTGCTGAAGCATCAGCCTTATCACCGGGAGGGCCAATCCAGAAAATCTCCTTGCCTCTGGGATCTGTCTCTCTTACAACATGTTTCGACTTTTTGCGCCTGCCAAGGCGGGTAATTTTAATTCCGGCAATCTCTTCAAGAGGCAAGTCAGGAATATTTACGTTTAAGATAATACCACCTTCTACTTCATCCTCTATAACCCTTCTGGTGATATCTCTGGCGATCATTGCTGCTGCATCATAGTGCTGCGGATGCGCCTGAGCAACGGAAAAGGCTATCGCCGGACGCTCCAGAAACCGACCTTCTATTGCCGCTGCAACTGTGCCTGAGTAGAGAACATCGTCACCCATATTAACTCCGGCATTGATTCCGGAAACCACCATATCCGGCATCTGCTCCAGCATTCCTGTTATTCCAAGATGGACACAATCTGCCGGAGTGCCATCTATACTGATAAATCCATTTTTGTGATAACGGGGACGCAACGGGCGATTCAGGGTAAGCGCCTGACTAATGCCGGAACAGTCATGCGACGGAGCGATTACATCCGTGTCGGCGATCTTGCCTATCTCTGCTGCGAGCGCGACTATACCATCTGCACTATAACCATCATCATTACTTACAAGGATTCTCATTTTTACTGCTCCGTAAACTTCAAATAGATTTTTATACGCCTTATTAATAAAACTATTATTACATGGTCACTTTTTGCAAGTGCCATGTTCTTGCAGGATCTCGAAAATCCACACGTACCATATTTACAAACCTGTTCAGCCCTTTTGCAGGACATCTCTTCAAAATACCTTGCGTTTACAACGTAATTATCCCCAGCCTTGCAGATAAGGAGTTGCTTTAATCAAGCATAAAACAGAGATGGATAGATCAGAAAGCGCCTCCTTATCGCCTTCTTCCATATCAAGTTAGCGTTTGCTGCCTTCATATAAATAACGACATTGCTGTAATCCTCGGTTTTCCGATAACTCAGCAGATTCTCAAAGGTCGCGTTTTTCTCTATCTGAAAATCAACAGACCCGGCATTGATTGATACTGAGATTGTTAACAGCAAAAAAATGATTATTTTCAATATACTCGCCTCTGAATTTTTTAAAATTATGACATAGAATAACCAGCCTGTATAATTCACAAATCAGACTCATTAATTACCAACTACAGCAACATGATAGACAATAACGACGATCTTGATCTCTTCAAAAACGAAATGGCTGGTGTTAAACCTCTGGCAGACAGCAACAGAGCCGACTGCAATATCAGCAAACCTGAAATTAAGATCACCAGAAAAGAGATAGATGAGGAGGAGATCGCCGAGTCGTTCTTCGATAATATCTCGGAATCGGAGATGATGGATGCAGGTGAGTCACTCTACTACTGCCGTCCCGGTCTGCAAAAAAAGGTGATGCGAAACCTGAAAAAGGGACAATACTATATAGATGATGAGATAGATCTGCACGGCATGACCATAGATGTGGCCAAAAGAGAACTTTCCGGATTCATCCGCACAACCATTGGTGATAAAGTAAAGTGCGTATTGGTAATCCACGGCAAGGGCTATCATTCCCAGGAGAGGGCAGCGGCACTAAAATCAATGGCAAATGTCTGGCTAAGAAGAAACAACAATATACTCGGTTTCTGCTCAGCACGCATTGAGGATGGCGGTACCGGTGCCATCTATGCCCTTATCCGCAAAAGGCAGGACTAACAAAGCAAAACAGGGAGAGGCTTTTGCAAAGACTGATATTTATTACTCACAGAATTCCGTATCCCCCGAATAAGGGCGATAAGATACGCTCTTACCACATACTGCAAAAACTCTGTAGCAACTACAAGGTTGATCTGGTGACATTTATTGATGACCCCGAAGACAGGCAGCACATCGAGCATCTGGAAAGTATCTGCCATTCAGTGATGGCTGTGGAGATCAATCCCGCATATCGTAAGTTGCTCTCGCTGACCGGATTCCTCAGCGGTAAGGCACTATCTCTACCCTTCTATACAAACAAAAAAGTTTCCGCCTATGTTCGACACCTGATAAAAGAGGGCATCAAAAGAGTTGTTGTCTTTTCGTCTGCTGTCGCACAATTTCTGCCGGATGATATCTCCAATCTCAACTGCATCGTCGATTTTGTAGATATAGATTCGGACAAGTGGCGCCAGTACAGCTCCAGCAAAACATGGCCTATGAGCTGGGTTTATATGCGAGAGTACCGCAAACTCTTTAAGTGGGAAAGGGATCTCGCGGAACGGGTCTCCGCCAGCCTGTTTGTATCGGACAAAGAGGCAGGACAGTTTGCAGAAATGGTACCGCAGGCTGCAGCAAAAATTCACGCGCTGGATAACGGAGTCGATTTCCAACGCTTTTCCCCAAAAATCAGCTTTGAGAATCCATATAAAAATGGCGAACTGCCGCTGGTCTTTACCGGGGCGATGGATTACTGGGCAAATGTAGACGCAGTAGTCTGGTTTGCCAAAGAGGTTTTCCCTGTTATTAAAAAAGAGCTGCCGCAAGCGGTATTCTATATTGTAGGCTCCAAACCAACGGCCGATGTTACCGCTTTAGCAACTCCTGGCGGTGTTATGGTTACCGGAAGAGTAGACAAGGTAGAACCATACCTGCAACATGCGACCATAGCCGTTGCCCCACTGCGAATTGCGCGCGGCATCCAGAACAAGGTGCTTGAAGCAATGGCCATGGAGAAATGTGTAGTTGCTACCGGTGCCGCAATGGAAGGCATCCGCGAGCAGAATATATTTGCGAAAAACACAATAGACGATCCGCAACTAATGGCACAAAGAGCTATAGAACTCCTGCAATCACAATCAGAAAGAGACCACTGGGGCAAAAAAGGCCGCGAACTTGTACTGAAACATTATGATTGGGATAAGAATACTCAGATATTACTGGAGATGATTGA
>QZLD01000229.1 GCA_004796385.1 Gammaproteobacteria bacterium
CCCAACACAAATCATTCGTTGGGCTTCGCGGTGCTCTGCCCAACCTGCCTACCAAATCCTAATTCTTCCCAATCGGCACAACTTTCTGTTTTTTATTAGGCAAAACTGCTTGCGGCGTTTCAACGATAAGGCTTTGCATCTCCAGCAGTTCCAGTGCCTTGATACATGTCTTTAATCTTGTTGGTTTTAGTCTTTTTCCCTGCATACTCAAAAGCGTAACAGGAGAGTGCTTATCTATTCTGGCTATAAGGGTATAGGTTACGCTATCGTCGTTGGTCTGAAATGATTCGGTTATCTGCGGTCGCACGCCCCATTTTTTATAGAGTAGTGCGGCGATATCCTTTTTTACTGTATCGGCATCTTTGCTTTTGTTCTGTTTGGGAAAAAGCTGCGGCAGAAAGTGGTTTATATAACCTTTTACTGTGCGTACTGCCAGTGCCCGGTTGTCATTTACCTGCATATCCCACAACACAATACAAAAAGCGGCATAACAGAGTTTTTTGTATTCCTGCTCTGCACTGCTATTTTCATCCAATCTGAAATAATCTTTTATGCTGCTGTGTTCAACCAGCTGCCGGATATATTTTTTCTCTTCCAGCAAATGCTGCCAGTAGAGGTTTTGGTTTTCCGGATTGGTTATCTGTTTTTCACGCAGCGTTTCAAAGAAATGGAGCTGTAAAAAAGCTTCTCCCTGTATAAAACTAATATTTAAAGGCGGCGGCATCTCAAGGTTGCCATTCCGGTATGCTATGCGGTGTTTTACCGGTGTGCTGAAGCGTGATGCTAAAAAGCTGTTTATCGGGTTACTTAGATGGCTTAAGTGTCGGGGCATGGTTTATATTTTAAAGTTGATGATATTGTCAAATAGCGTGGTTGTTTTCAGCTCAAACCCTTCAAATACTCTCTGTTTGCGGTTTTCGGTGGCTTTAACCTCAATAAGCCCTGCAAAATGTGCAAAACGATCAATGCATCTAACTGTATAGCCGCGACGAAGGTCTTCTTCAGGTTCGCTGTATGGCGTCTGTTCAATTTCATGAATAGCCATCGGGTAGGCGTTTTTAAAGCTGTCGGCATAAAAAGAGTTGTGTTTGTATTCACTGCCGTATTTATGCAGCAGGTATAGGGTAAATAAAAAAGATTGCTGAATAATATATAGCTCATCGTAAAGGTCGTTATATGCCCAGTTATATTGTATTGCGAAGCTTTTGAATAGCTCTAGATAGAGTTGTGCCTGCCGTTTTCTTGCAAGTAGTTTTTGGCATTTTTGCGTTAGGCGGAATTTGCCTTTGGATTTTTTGATTAGTCCGGCTATATCGGCAATATGCATAACCATGCAAAGCTCCATAAAGTCGTCTTGCTTATGGATTGATCCGACTCTGCTATATAAGCTGTGAAGATAGTCTGCCTGTTCGAGGGCTATCTGTTTGCAGAGTTTTGCAGGCAGGTTGCCTTTTGCGGTGGCTTTAAGCTCGTTTTCTCCTATGGCATCGGCTACGCTTAAAAAGATCGAGAGCATGGGGCTTTCGATATCGCCAATAAAATTTTCATTAAATGTAACCAGTTCGGGAGACTCAAAAGGGTGATACAGAAATTGGTGCATTTGGTCTGGAGATAGGCCGTGAAACTCTTCCAGTGCAGAGATATTGCGTTTATTTATAAACAGATTGGCAAATTCCTGCATCTGCTCAAGGGAGTCGAATTGTTCCTCCTCCATGGCGTATGCAAGTTCGTCATTAGCGGCTGCTGCGCTGTTTCTGTTTGCATTTTTCTTTTTTGCGTCTTTAAAAATACAGCATTTTTTGTATTTTTTGCCGCTGCCGCAATGGCAGGGATCATTTCGTCCGGTTTTGTCCATGGGTTGTCGTACGCCTTTTTTGAGTGGTAAAGATAATTGGGTGCATTGTAACAAAGATCATAAAACAATTGAAAACAGAGTAGAGCATGGTGAAAGGTTTCTTGGTGTGTACTTCCGGTTAGAATATCTCCAATAAATCGTATAGAATAGCCGCCTTTACAGATATTTCGCTCAACAGCGAAACTGCATTATTAATTAGTTATAAATCAACAAGCAATGGTGAATATACAGCTATGGAAGAGATCTACAGTCCAAAGAATATCGAAGCAGAAGCCCGCAAGTTCTGGGAAGATAACAATAGTTTTGCAGCAAAAGAGGATGACGAACGCGAAAAGTTCTACTGTCTTTCCATGTTTCCATACCCAAGTGGCAAGCTGCATATGGGGCACGTTCGTAACTACACCATTGGCGATGTAATCAGCCGTTACCAGAGAATGCTCAATAAAAACGTAATGCAGCCAATGGGTTGGGATGCCTTTGGGCTGCCTGCGGAAAATGCTGCCATAAAAAACCGGGTGCCGCCTGCAAAATGGACGATGGAGAATATCGCCTATATGAAAGAGCAGTTGAAGAGCCTTGGTTTCGGCTACGATTGGGACAGAGAGCTGGCAACCTGCACACCGGATTATTACCGCTGGGAGCAGTGGCTGTTTACCCAGCTTTATAAAAAAGGGTTGGTCTATAAAAAGACTGCTACTGTTAACTGGGACCCGGTAGATCAAACCGTTCTCGCAAATGAGCAGGTTATTGATGGCAGAGGCTGGCGTTCCGGTGCGCTGGTGGAGCGTAAAGAGATTCCTCAATGGTTTTTGAAGATTACAGATTATGCCGAAGAGCTGCTGAGTGATCTGGATAAACTGGATGGCTGGCCGGAGCAGGTCAGAACTATGCAGAAGAACTGGATAGGCAGATCGGAAGGTGTCGAGCTGGAGTTCACCGTTGAGGGAACGGGTGAGAAGATTGGTGTCTACACAACCAGACCTGATACCCTGTTTGGTGTTACCTATGTTGCTGTCGCTCCTGAACATCCTCTGGCACTGAAAAGCGCCGAAGGCAGCGAAGCTATCGCCCAATTCATCAAAAAGTGCAAAAACAATGCGGTTGCCGAGGCAGAGATGGCAACCATGGAAAAACTCGGTATTGATACAGGCATTAAGGCAGTGCATCCGCTTACAGGTGAGACAGTTCCTGTCTGGATCGCTAACTTTGTGCTTATGGAGTATGGTTCAGGTGCGGTTATGTCTGTTCCTGCACACGATCAGCGCGATTATGAATTTGCCAAAAAGTATGGTTTGGATATTAAGGCGGTGATCTATCCTGCCGCAGGCGAAGCGCCTGATATTTCAGAGGCTGCATATGTGGAAAAAGGTATTCTGCAAAACTCAGGTGAATTTGATGGTCTGGATTTTCAGGGGGCGCTGGATGCAATTGCGGCAAAACTTGAATCGCAAAACCGGGGGCGTAAAACCGTTAACTTCAGGTTGCGTGACTGGGGTGTTTCAAGGCAGCGCTACTGGGGCACACCGATTCCGATGATTACCTGCGAACACTGTGGTGATGTTCCGGTTCCGGAGGCTGATCTGCCTGTGGTTCTGCCGGAAGATGTTACCCTTGATGGAGCTGGTTCGCCATTGAAAAAGATGGAGGATTTTATCAGGGTGAAATGCCCTGAGTGTGGTGCCGATGCCAGCCGTGAAACCGATACTTTCGATACCTTCTTTGAATCTTCATGGTATTACGCCAGATATGCCTGTCCCGATTGCAATGACGCCATGCTTGATGAGAGAGCGGAAAAGTGGTTGCCTGTGAATCAGTATATCGGTGGTATTGAGCATGCGATTCTGCATCTGCTTTATGCACGTTTTTTCCATAAGCTGATGCGTGATCAGGGATTCTTTAAGTCGGACGAGCCATTTGCCAACCTGCTGACACAGGGGATGGTGGTAGCCGAGACATTTTATCGTGAAAACAGTGATGGCAGCACCTCTTACTATGAGCCTGCCGGAGTAGATGTCGAACGTGATGATAAAGGCCGCATGGTTAAGGCGACTTTAAAGGAGGATTCACAACCGGTAACTATTGGCAGCATCGAGAAGATGTCTAAATCCAAGAATAACGGTGTAGACCCGCAGAGTATTATCGACAGATTCGGTGCCGATACTGCCAGATTATTCATTATGTTTACCTCGCCACCGGATAAGTCTCTGGAGTGGTCAGATGCCGGTGTTGAAGGCGCATATCGTTTTCTTAATCGTCTGTGGCGAATTGCCTATGAGCATGTCTCTTCCGGTGGAGCCAAAGAAGAGTTGCAGGCAGAAAAGCTGAATGAACAGCAGAAAGAGATTCGCAGAACCACACACGAGACCATTAAAAAGGTGACTGACTTTATCGGTAAGCGACACACCTTTAATACAGCAATTGCTGCTGTAATGGAGCTGCTCAACAGTGTTTCAAAGGCGGAAGATCGCTCACCGCAAGGCAGTGCAGTAACGCAGGAGGCTCTTGAAGCAGCGGTGCTTATGCTTAA
>QZLD01000125.1 GCA_004796385.1 Gammaproteobacteria bacterium
GTCTCCGTAAGTAAATGTTCCTGCACCATGTTGTAATTTGCCCTTTTTTTGTAACTGGGAAAAAGCGTTCCGCATTCTGCCAAGAATTTCAGGGTGAATGTCCAGCGAGTGATGGCCGGGAAAAACTTTTTTTACTGGCAGTGTCGATATTCGTTCTAATGAGCATAAATATGCTTTTGGATCTGTAGAAGGAAAGTAAGCGAACAGGGTATCCTTATAAACCAAATCACCAGTAAAAAGATAACCTCGTTCCTTTTCCCAAAAACACATATGACCAGGTGAATGACCGGGTGTATGCAGTATTTGGATAGAGCGGCGGCCAATATCAATAAGGTCATTATCTTTTAGCGCCTTAGTGGGATTACCCTGAAAGAATTCATAATTGTTTACATCATATCCTTTCGGTAAATCACAACGATCAACAACCATCTCTTTAATCTGGTCAATTGTTAGAGGGAATTCTCCATTTAGCCAATTGAGTTCATCCTCATGTGCGTAAAAATTCGGGAAAAATTTATGGCCGCCAATATGATCCCAGTGGATATGAGTAGCTACGGCGATTACTGGTTTCTCAGTTAATTTCATAACTTCATCATAAATATTGCATATTCCTAACCCTGTATCAATTAGCAAGCTGTATTTAGAGCCATTTAATAGATAACAATGAGTTTCTTCCCAGTGGCGATATTCGCTTATTATATAGGTATCTTTGTCAATTTGATCTATTGTAAACCAGTTATTCATTTATCTTCCTGTCTATATAAGAAGCTTGTGGATAACACTGTATGCCGCAAAGCCTCCTGCTCCGCCGCAACACAACCATAATCCCAGCTTCATTTCAGCAAACCAGTCTGCTCCCCAGTTTCCTCGGAACAGCGAAATTATATCGGGAGTTAACCAAAATTTTATGCACTCCCAAAAACCGCTCATGCCACCAAAAAATGGTTTGAAGAGAATAAGCAGAACAGCAATTCCTACTATAGCTCCTATGATTTCAGGCATACTTTTTTCCTATATTTTGAGAGTTTTAACTTTGCAATAATGCGTGAGCTAATAATCTTTAACGAAGTGTTATACCCCATTTTTTTAATGTGTGCCGCTAATATACTCACTTAAATTTTTAGAGCCATCTTTTGTAATATGCCATATGTTGCCAGAAAAATTTGAACCTAAAAATGTGCCTTCAGCTGTTGTAGCGATAATAAAAACTAAAATAAGAAATATATGTGATAGCACTTTTTTGATTATACCTATTATAAGAACGCAAATTACAAAAGCTGACAACAAATGAAAACCGATAATTACATCGAGTCCAATCGAAGTTGACGTATTAAAAAAATTGGTTCTATGAACAAGTTCAATAGTATATCCCGATAGAAAAATAGAAATTCCAATTGATATAACTATAAATAATTTTAGCAACTTCATTTATTAATCCTTTGATTTAGTATAAAGCTTAGATGCTTGTACGCTTATTTATTTGTTAATGGCCATTTAAACTGCTCCATCTACGGACAACAATTTTGACCAACTTCTTTGGAGTTTTGGCAGTTTGTCCATGAGACCAGAGACCAATTTACTCATGGAAACCTAGTTGAGTATGTTGGAATTTACCATGTGCTTTGAGTGGTTGTGGGGCGGTGGCGATTGCATAGTTATGAATCACTATTTAATATTACTCCTGTTGCTTTTGCGTAACCCATTATAAGGGATTTGTTTTTTGAACCAACGTTATCAAAATCAATGGTCAGGCCAATTATGGCATTACAGCCCATGTTTTCAGCCTTTTTTGATAGTTCTCGTAAAAGTTCTTTTTCTATGTCTTTCATTACGTCCTGATATGAGCCAGACCTTCCTCCAAAAATATCACGAAAAGATGTAAAGAAGTTACGAACTACGTTAACGGCTCTAACATCGCTTGAGGTTATTACCCCTTTATACTCTAGGATTTCTTTGTTTTGCAGAACGTCAGTAGTTGTAATTAGCATTATGTTCTCTAAAAAGTGTAAATGTATAAACGTCTAGTCGATATGCAGAAGGCTGGCCGTGTTCAGTAATAAGAACCGGCTCTTTGGACTCGTGAAGTTCTGCAAGTATCTTTGTAGCTTGTCTTTTGAGGTTGGTAACTAACTCTGTTTTCATAAGGTGCTCCTTAAAGAGGAAAGAGTATCACTACTGAAGAGAAAAATGAAGTTTGTAGAAAGGGCTAACGAAGATGTAGAATAATTAACGGGCAAAATCTCAGATAAAAATTGGTTAAAATTTGATCTAAAAA
>QZLD01000208.1 GCA_004796385.1 Gammaproteobacteria bacterium
GCTCCCCACGGTTCTATTATTGATATTTTTTAATATCCCCCAAAACCGTTCCTTGCATCCTAACACAAAAAAACAACTTTAAAAACCCTAAATAATCAATAGCTTGCGCGGCATCGCAACAATAGAAACGCTAATATTCATCTCTCTTTTCATAAAAAACGTTAACACAGCAAAGTTAATCAGTATGAATTTATCAAAAATTAAAGCCCAAGAGATCCAGCCTTAAATTAGAAGATTGCCTTATATTTCAAACATCTGACACCCCATATAGTCATACCCAAGAACCCGGACGAAACATTATTGCAACTAACTAAAGGGGATTTAATTTTACTACAACTGTTCAGGAGCGATAACTTAATCGTCAAACAGCAAAAACTTCGCCGATTTTCTCACCCATCTTTACGGCTATTCCCGGCAACAGTGCTTCTGAAAACTCAACAGAGTTTTCGGGAAACAGTAAAATTACCGTTGACCCCATATTAAAACGCCCCATCTCTTCACCTTTTTTTAGTGAAGGCACTGTCACCGGCGGAGCATAGTTAAATTCGGAAACCTCTTTAGCGTAAGGAGGAGTTATAGTTCCCGCCCATACGGTTTCTATACTGGAGACAAACATTGCACCAACAAGAACATGAGCCATCAAACCTACAGGTGTTTCAAATATGGAGACTACCCTTTCGTTTCTGGCAAAAATTCCCGGGACTGTCTTTACGGTAAACGGTGCGACACTGAAAAGCCTGCCCGGAATATGGATTGTCTTTTTCAAGATACCGTCCACCGGCATATGTACCCTGTGATAATTTGCCGGAGATAGATATATAGTAACAAAGCTACCATTGGCAAATGTAGCAGCGCTCTTTTTATTCCCGCCCAGAAGATCGGAAACAGTATATTTATGGCCTTTTGCCTGAATAATTTTTCCGGCCTCAATCCTGCCTATTTCACTTATAAAACCATCGGCAGGTGAGCAGATATCCCTTTCTCCTGATGCCAAAGGACGAAGGTTAGGCTTTAATCTGCGGGTAAAAAAGCTATTAAAATCCTGATAATCTTCAATATTGCTGATAACCGCCTGATGCAGATCGACATGATATGCCTTGGAGAACATCTTGATCTGCATATTTTTTATTGATTTGTTCTTGATTCGCATAAAACGATAAACAATTGATGACAGCAAACGGTGCGGCAGCGGATAAAACAGTGCAGATTTAAATTTATCCCAACGGGTTGCTTCATCATCATCCGCCTCGGAAAGGTCTTTCTCCTGATCTTCCATTATTTTTTTATTCTCTTCTGCAATTTTCTTATCAAAGGTCTCTTTCTCATCAGCCTCATCAGGATTCTTTTGCACCGGAACTATTTTAGTAACACTGACCTCATCCTTCCTAGCGTCTTTTTCAAACGGCTTAACCGCCGACGTCTGCATAACCGTTTTTTCCGGCTGGATATTGCTTTTTGTTGTGGAGCCTGTTGTAGTACCGTCACTCTTTGCTGAATCCAAAAGCATACGTGCCAGCCTGACCTTTTCATCATGGTTCAAGCTGCCTGCTTCCTGCATTATCCTGTTTATATCCGACATTGATTTTCCCTGACTTCGACTGAGTGGAGATTCTTTCAGATAATTATATATGCGTCCAGACGAATTATCTGAAAAAATCTAAAACCGGGGTTGAATTAATAAATTCCATCCTCATTTAAGAGGTTATCAAACGAACTGACTTTTATTTTTAAGCGGAGAATTGTAATGACAGATAAAGATCGGGATCTGGCAGCAGATGATTCTGATAAGGCAGAGATTGAAAATGCCGAAGATACCTCTAACGAGAACAGCGACTCAGACGAAATCACAGCAAAGATCGAAGAACTGCAACAAAAAGCAGATGACAACTGGAACAAGTTTGTCCGCTCTCAGGCTGAAATGGAAAACTTAAGAAAGAGAGCCAAAAAAGATGTGGAGCAGGCTCATAAATACGCTGTTGAAAAGTTTGTAGCCGAACTCATTCCTGTGAAAGAGAGCCTTGATTTGGGGCTGGCAGCAGCTCAGGAAGAGGGTGTGGATATCGAAAAGATCAAAGAAGGAACCGATCTCACCATTAAGATGATGGATAAGCTATTCAGTAAATTCAGCATTGAAGAGGTTAACCCGCTCGGGGAGAAATTCAATCCCGAATGCCATCAGGCGATGACTATGCAGCCATCAGATGAACAGCCTGCAAACACCGTGCTTCATGTTATCCAAAAGGGTTACACGCTTAATGGACGAATTGTAAAGCCTGCACTTGTGGTTGTATCCAAAGGCTCTGAGACAAAACCAAGCGACGATGGCGAACAGACTCCGTCCATAGACGAAAAGGCATAACTGGCGGTTGAATTAATTGCAGCAGCCCCCAGATAGAGATTAACGCAACGAATTATTTATTTTGGAGAAAAAGAAATGGGTAGAATTATCGGAATAGACTTAGGCACCACCAACTCATGTGTGGCGGTAATGGATGGTAAAAACAGTAAGGTAATTGAAAACAGCGAAGGCGATCGTACAACTCCTTCAATTGTTGCATTCACCAATGATGGCGAAACCCTTGTTGGTCAGTCAGCAAAACGTCAGGCAGTAACCAACCCTACCAATACCCTTTTTGCAGTTAAAAGGCTTATCGGCAGAAGCTTTGCCGAAAATGTCGTGCAGAAAGATATCGATCTTGTACCTTACAAGATTATCAAGGCAGACAATGGTGACGCCTGGGTTGAGGCAGCCGGTAAAAAGATGGCTCCACCGGAAATCTCTGCCAAAGTTTTACAGAAGATGAAAAAGACCGCTGAAGAGTATCTTGGCGAGACTGTAACCGAAGCAGTTATTACTGTTCCGGCTTACTTTAACGACGCACAAAGACAGGCAACCAAAGATGCAGGTAAAATCGCAGGTCTGGATGTAAAAAGAATCATCAACGAGCCTACTGCCGCAGCACTTGCCTATGGCATGGACAAAGGTAAAGGCGACAAGACTATTGTTGTATATGACCTTGGTGGCGGTACCTTCGACGTATCTATAATCGAAATTGCAGAGATCGATGGCGAACATCAATTTGAAGTGCTTGCTACAAATGGCGATACATTCCTTGGCGGTGAGGACTTCGACAAGGCCATCATCGACTTCCTTGTGGCCGAATTCAAAAAGTCTCAGGGCATGGATCTGACTAACGACCCACTGGCACTGCAACGTCTGAAAGAGGCTGCTGAAACTGCCAAGATCGAGCTATCATCCAGTCAGCAGACCGACGTTAACCTGCCATACATAACAGCAGATGCAACCGGCCCGAAACACCTTAACATTAAACTGTCACGCGCTAAGCTGGAATCACTGGTTGAAGATCTTATCAAAAGAACCATTGAGCCATGCAAGGTTGCGCTAAATGATGCCGGACTAAGCTCTGGTGATATAGATGATGTAATCCTTGTCGGTGGTCAAACCCGTATGCCTAAAGTACAGGAATCTGTAAAAGAGTTCTTCGGCAAAGAGCCGAGAAAAGATGTAAACCCTGACGAAGCGGTTGCCATTGGGGCATCTATTCAGGGCGGCGTTCTTGGCGGTGATGTTAAAGACGTACTGCTGCTTGATGTAACTCCACTTTCACTGGGAATAGAGACTCAGGGTGGTGTAATGACCAAACTGATCGAGAAAAACACCACCATTCCAAGCAAGGCAGAACAGGTATTCTCTACAGCAGAAAACAACCAGACTGCAGTAACAATTCATGTTCTTCAGGGCGAAAGAGAGCGTGCCAGCGCCAATAAATCGTTAGGCAGATTCGATCTGAGCGATATCCCTCCTGCACCGAGAGGCGTACCGCAAATTGAAGTTGCCTTCGATATTGACGCAAACGGCATTCTGAATGTTTCTGCAAAGGACAAAGCAACCGGAAAAGAGCAGTCTATCGTCATTAAAGCGTCCAGCGGTCTTTCCGAAGAAGAGATCGAAAAAATGGTTAAAGACGCCGAAGCTCACGCAGAAGAAGATAAGCAGTTCCAGGAACTGATAACTGCCAGAAACCAGGCTGAAGCTATGATTCACGCCACAGAAAAGGCAATGGAAGAAGCTGGTGACACCGTCTCTGCAGATGAAAAAACCGCTATCGAAAAGGCGATTGAAGAGCTCAACGCTGTTAAGGATGGTGATGATAAAGATGCTATCGAAGAGAAAACCAAGGCTCTTACAGAAGCATCAGGAAAAATGGCTGAGCGCATGTATGCCCAGCAGCAAGAGCAACAGGGCGAGCCTCAGGCAGATGCACAACAGCAATCGTCAGGCAAAGATGACGATATTGTTGATGCTGAGTTTGAAGAGGTAGACGACAAGAAGCAATAGTTAAAACGGAGGTTGTTTTTTCAGCCTCCGCTCAAAAAGGGTCAGAGCCATTGATTGTTTATCAAGTATTATCAATACATTCAGATATAACTAAAAATCAATGGCTCTGACCCTTTTAGTCCACCAGTAAATACAGACAAAAGAGAAGAACAGAAGATGTCCAAACGAGATTATTACGAGGTACTGGGAGTACAGAAAAACGCCTCAGAGGCCGAAATCAAAAAGGCCTATAGGCGTATGGCGATGAAATATCATCCCGACAGAAATGCCGGATCAACTGATGCCGAAAAGAAGTTTAAAGAATCAAAAGAGGCGTATGAAGTACTCTCAGACTCTCAAAAAAGACAAGCCTACGATCAGTTCGGACACGCCGGAGTTGACCAGTCTTTCGGTGGTGGTGGGGGAGGCGGCAGCTTCCATGACATCTTCGGTGATGTCTTCGGCGATATTTTTGGCGGTGGTGGTCGCGGGGGCGGCGGCCGCAGCAGAGCTAACCAGGCATACCGTGGTGCAGACCTGCGCTACACGCTAGAGCTGGATCTTGAAGAGGCGGTTCTGGGTTGCGAAAAAAAGATCACCTTTACAACCAATGTCACCTGTAAAACCTGTGGCGGCAGCGGTGCAAAAGAGGGCTCCAAACCTGAAACCTGTACCACCTGTGGCGGTGCGGGCGAGGTAAGAGTCTCGCAGGGGTTTTTCTCTATTCAGCAGACCTGCCCAAAATGTCACGGCAAAGGCACAGTAATTACCGATCCTTGCCGTACCTGTAACGGCAAAGGTCACGTAAAAGAGACAAAAACACTCTCAGTTAAAGTACCTGAAGGTGTAGATACCGGCGACAGAATCAGGCTTTCAGGCGAAGGCGAAGCCGGTCAGAATGGCGGACCTGCCGGAGA
>QZLD01000269.1 GCA_004796385.1 Gammaproteobacteria bacterium
TAATAGATAAACTCAATTGCGTCGTTTTCTCTAAAGTCCTGCTTTAAATATTTAACTTCTTCACCACTGGCACAAACAAGGTCAACTTTATTGGATACCTTGATAACAGAAAGTGAAGTGGTTTTATAGTGTTTCTGAATACGCTCAAGCTCAGAAATTAATTTATCATTCATAAGTGCTACAACCTTAATCTCCTTTTTATAGCCATCTGTAGATGCTGCAGAACTCTTAATCTTAGCAATATTGGCATTTATTCTCGCCTCTTCAGGAATCTCCTTAGGCCAATCTGTTGCTGATGTTGCAGACTTTTTAAATGGTGAAAGATCAAGGGAATTATAAATATCTGTAATTTTATCCTTACTTACTCCGGGTGACATAAAAATTCCAACAGTAGCAGGAATATCTGCATCCTCTACAAAAAACATAACAGGCTGAGAAGCATTACCAAGAGGTATAAATGCCCCCCTCTTACCTCCTATGTTAAGAATTGGCTGCTGCTTGGATTTTGCCATCATTATATTACTTTGAAATGATTTGATCTCTTCTAATGAGATAGAGATCATTCCTTTATTTTTACTAAAAGCCGCTTTATAGCTAACTTTTTCACCATACTGAGCCTCACCTTCCTGCTCTGCACCCATAAAATGATATCCATCAATGCTGAGAGTCTCTGCCCACTTTTCAAAATCACTGAATTTTATATTATCTGTGAAGGACTGAGCATTTACCTGAGACACTAAAAAGACCATCAAAAACAAAAATTTAAAAAAAGATTTCATTAAACACTCCTTTATTAGATTCTAAAATATTAAAAGTCGAAATAATTAATACAATACTCTAATTGTTATGTAAAGAACCAAGCGGCAATTAATGGCTGTCGGTCATTATTTTTTAAAAAGTAATAATACGGAACTATTTGTAAATATGATTGTATATTGCCTTATGCCCTTTGATAATATGCTCCATTACGATCTTTACGGAATATATTATTTTCATACGCACGAGACTATTACTTAATGACAGAAAAAAACAGAGATATGCAGTTGGTTGAAAAGGCTAAAAATGGCGATCGGCGCGCTTTCGATATTCTTGTACTGAAGTATCAGGGCAAGATCTGCAATATTATCTCCCGTTTTGTAAGAAACCCCGATGATGTAACTGAAATAGCTCAGGAAACCTTTATCAAGGCATACCGTTCCCTTGAGTCATTTCGTGGCGACAGTGCCTTCTATACCTGGATTTACCGAATTGCTGTGAATACGGCAAAAAACTTTCTGGTAGCAATGTCGAGAAGACCACAAAACAGCGGAATAGATGTGCAGGAGGCGGAACAATTTTCAAGTGGCGGTGGTCTTAGAGAAAACACTACGCCAGAGAAGATAATAAGCCGAAACGAACTGGAAGAGACGATTAAAAAAGCCCTTGATGAGTTGCCGGAAGATCTGCGTTCGGCAATAACATTGAGAGAGATGGAAGGGTTGAGTTATGAAGATATTGCAGCGGTTATGGATTGTCCGGTCGGCACAGTGCGATCGAGAATCTTTCGTGCCCGCGAAGCGGTGGATCAGAAACTCAGACCATTACTAGAGCCTGTAGATTGATTTTGAGGAAGTAGAAATGTCGCAAAAACTATTTGAACAGTTGTCCCGCCTGCAAGATGATGACTTGCCGGCAGAAGAGCTTGAACTGCTGTTAAAACAGGTCGAGAAAGAACCGGAGATGATAGCCAGATTTGCCAGATACAGCATGGTTGGCGATGTAATTAGTGGCCATTCGGTAACCGGCAATTACTCATCACTTCTGGATGGAGTAAATGCAGCAATCGATGCAACAGACGCATCACAAAAACCATCGGCAAATCGCAAAAACACGATCATTGCCAGATTCTTAAAGCCTCTGTCCGGAGCTGCGATAGCAGCAACAGTAGCAGCGGTTGTGCTGGTAGTTCTTACTGATCAGGAGGGTATTATCACCAATGATCCGGCTCAAAGTATGGCAAACCAAACGGTAGCCTCATCCAAAAGCACCGCCACACAAAGCACACCATTTATCGTCCCCACCAAAAAACGCAGCGTTGGAAGTGGAGTTTCGCTGGTTTCAACCGGAAACAACAGTCAGCAGAATGTGATCTCTACGGATGATATGGAGTGGCAATCTATGTCGCCCGAGTTGCGCAAAAAAATCAATAACTATATCGCTCGCCACAGATTTTCAAAGTATACAGCCCGGGAAACAGCTAAAATTGATAATCCCCCGAAAAAGGCAGTTGGAGAATAACAGATGTTAAGATTCTCGCAGAAGATAATCATGCTGTTTGTTATTGCAGTTGCCGCAAACGCTGGAGAGCCGGAAAAAGCCGGCAGCGGAGCCGAGGCGTTAAAGTATCTGAAAAAAATGGCGAAGGCCTCTGATGAGATAGACTACAGAGGCAAACTGGTGTTTATATCAAAGTCACAGACTAAAACTGCCGAGCTTATACATAAATGTGAGAATGGCGGCGAGTATGAGAGGTTAAAAACCTTAGACGGGCCTCATGTTGAGATTGTGCGCATAAACGGCAAGTTGGCTGATTCCGGTGGCAAAGGCCACAGGGCAAGTTTTTTTGACAGGTACACGCGCAGGCCTCTGTATGGACACCTCTCGGAAAAGATGATTACTGAGAGGCTGCTCGAGGTTTATGAGCTGTCTGTTGCCGATGGCAATCAAGTGGCAGGCAGAGATACATCGGTAGTAAAGATGTCCCCGGTCGATCAGGATCGTTATGGCTATAACTTCTGGATAGATAAACAGACCGGACTGCTTCTGAAGATGTGTCTTCTGGAAAACAAAAAAGAGATCGAGCAATTTATGTTTGTTGATCTGGAAGCCCCGGCAGATCTAAGCAACCTTGAAGAGATTAAAAACGTCAAAATAGAAAAGAACAACACCAGGACAACAAGTGCTGATATTGCTCTTAGCAAAAACAGCAGATGGAAGATAGATGCTGTTCCTGCAGGATTTTTACTTACAGCCTACGAAAAGACAAAAGCAGAACCATCGCTGGAGCACTTTATATTTGCAGATGGTATTGCCACTTTTTCCGTCTATATTGAAAAAGCTATATCTAAAGAGCATTACAAAGGTGCCTACCGCTTCGGAATATTTAACGGCTACGGAATCCTTCATAAAGATTATCAGGTGATGGTTCTGGGAGATTTGCCAGCCGCTACTATTCAGAAAATCGCAAAGTCTGTGTCTGCTAAAAGCGAATAAAGGCCATAAGCAAAGTGCTGGTCTACTCTTCATAATGGCTTTGCTTAAGCGTTCTGGAATGACAGCTTTAAAAGCATGAAAACTTATAATCATACAAGGGATGCGCTTATTGGCTTAGGTTATAACCCTGAAACAATTGAGATAATTGCTGATAAAAACACATATTCTGAAAGCCTTGAAGAGGCAGATAAACAATTTTTATCTTTTGAGGATGAGGCTAATAAATTACCATGGACACAAGACCATGATTTTGGCGCTCTGGTTCTGCAGCATAAAGCCATGTCTACTGCAAATAGCGAAATAAAAAAACATATGTTAAATAAAGCTATTGAAAGGGCTAAATGGTGTGCTGCCTGTGCTACATCCGGTGGCGAGGCGCTGGCAAGGGCTAAACATATGAATGAATTGCAGCAGGAATCTTATAACAGCTTCGAAAAGGGCTGGCAGTGACTGTTCTAAGAAAACTGCGATATAAGAAGGTGAAAAATGATTGAAGAGATAGTAAAAGTAGCGGCAGTTAATGGCGATGAAGTCACCATCGAATCACTAAGAAAAAGTACTTGTGGCGGCTGCTCTGTGAAAAATGGTTGCGGAGCCGGTATTCTTGCTGACTATTTCAATAGGAAAGAGGGGGTTATATCCATGACCCTGAAAAACAGCATTGGAGCAAAGAGAGGGGATAATATTGTTATCGGCATTGATGAAAGCAGCGTTGTTCAGGGCTCTTTTATTGTCTACATAGTGCCTTTGCTGTTTATGTTTGTTTTTACTGTGATCGGACTGCTAATCTCCAAATCTGCTGAGATTCAGAGCGACTGGTTACAGATAGTTTTTGGGATTTTCGGTTTGGCAGTTGGCCTTGGTTGTCTTTATATATACAACAGCCGTAAGAATGGCGAATCACGTTTTACACCAAAAATTCTTCGCTTTGCCAAGGATGGAGAAGAGCAAAATTGTTCACAGTAAGTAGGGTGGGGTTTAAACCTTGGTAACCTCAGTGGCAATGTCTCTATCACCTTCTTTTAAAATATCAAACTCTACGGCATCCCCCTCTTCTAAAACCTTAAAGCCCTCGGATTCAATGTCGGTATAGCGAACCAATATCTCATTATCAAGGGATTCGGACTCAATAAAACCAAAGCCCTTGGCAACGTTAAACCATTTGACCTTACCTTTATATCTCATAATTAAAACTAGGCCATCGCCGAAGCTATCGGATTATTGATTTTCTCAAAGCCAATGGTGGTGTTTTCGCCATGCCCTGCAATTATTTCAAAGCGCTTGTCGTATGTAAAAATCTTTTTGTGAATGGAGTGAATCAGGTCATTAATATCTCCACCCCAAAGGTCTGTACGGCCAATGCCCATTTTGAAGATAAGGTCTCCGACAACTATAGTGGCTTCATCCTCAAAAACTATGGATACAGAGCCGGGCGAGTGTCCCGGAGTATGAATGATTTTACCTTTGCCAAGTACGGTAGTATCCCCTTCATTAAGCCAGTTATCGACATCCGGCAGGTTTACTTCCGGCAGCCCGAAGGCACGGCACTGCATGTTTAATCCTTCCCAGAGAAAATTGTCCTTTTCATGAAGGTATGTTTTAGCTCCGGTCTGTTTAACAAGGTCGGCAACGCCATATACATGGTCGTAATGACCATGGGTAAGGTAAATTCCTTTTAGTTCAGCGCTATGCTTTTTCAGGATAGACATTATTTTGTCGGTATCGCCTCCCGGATCAACTACAATTGCCTGAGATGTTTCAGGGCAGATAATTGTAGTGCAGTTGCACTGTAGAAAACCGGTGGGAATCGTTTCGAAAATAAGGGAGTTGTTATTGCTGGACATATCATTGCTTCTCATATCGTCTGTTTCTAATAATCACTGACAGAAATCTATCACGAGACAGATGGAATGTATAGTAAACTACTGTTTTGGTTTTTATACGTAATGATCTCTGGTTATTTTATGAAAAATAAAAAAAGTCTTATTAAAACAGTTTTGCCTCTATTTTTTATTGCTGCAGCCATTGCTTTTGTTTTTTTATATAAGCAGCCAAAGAAAAAAATTATTTACTCAAAAGAAGCCTTAATAATGGGCACAACATTCAGGATGGAGTTTAGCCATGCCGATAGTAAAAAAGCTATTGTCCTTGAAGATAAGGTGGTAAAAGAGATCAAACGACTGGAAAAGAAACTTAGCCCCTATATTAATGACAGTGAAATATCCATAATAAACAGGCAGGCGGCAATAGCTCCTGTAAAAGTATCCGTTGAGATGCTAGAGTTATTGCAATTTGCCTTAGAAATGGGGGAAAAAACCGATGGAGTATTTGATATAAGTTACGCATCTGTTGGCAGATACTATGATTTTCGTAGTAAAAAGGCGCCAAATACAAACATAATTCAAGAAAAACTCAAAGCAATAAACTATAAAAATATTATTCTTAATAAAGCTGATAGCAGCGTAAGTTTTATTTCTAAAGAGTGCCGAATAAACCTTGGAGGATTTGCTAAAGGCTACGCAGCAGAGGTTACGGCAAAAATATTAAAACAAGGCGATGCTGATTATGGGCAGATAACAATTGGCGGCGACACTTATCTGTTTGGCAGAAAATATGGCAAAAATGGATGGCGTATAGGAATAAAAAATCCGGATCGCCCTAAAGAAGCGGCTATATTGATTCAGACAACAGATTCCGCAGTTTCCACATCCGGCAATTATGAGCGTTTCTTTTTTAAAAACGGAGAACGTATTCATCACATTATTAATCCAAAAACAGGAAAATCCGCCAAAGGAATCAAAAGCGTAACAATTATTGGAAAAAGCGGAGCAATGTGCGATGCCCTTTCTACAACATTGCTGATATCCGGTGAACAAAAAGGGTTGGCGCTGATAAATTCTATCCCTGATTATGAAGCAATAATGATAACAGATGATGACAGAGTCATAACCAGCAACAATGCAAATAAATTTATTGTTATTGGTATAGAAAAACAGTGATCACAGAAAGAAAAAATCATTTTTTTCATGGTGCGCTGTATATTACTCTATCAGCCCTCTGTTTTGCTGCGGTTGGTTCAATGGCGAAATATTCATCAAATTTTGCCTGTACAGAAACCATAGTTTTTTTCAGGAATGCAACCGCATTGCTTATGGTTGTTCCTGTTTTGCTCTACAAAAGAGTACCACTAAAAACCAAAAGTTTTAAATTACATCTGCTACGATCTTTATTCGGCTTAACAGCTATGTATTGCTATTTTTACTCTATTCATAAACTACAACTGGCAGAAGCCGTTTTATTTAGCTATTCCTCACCGCTGTATTTACCGATAATCTCTTTAATATGGCTTAAGGAGAGAATCCATTTTGCTTCTGCCGCCGCCATTATCATTGGATTCTTTGGTGTTTTTATTATTTTAAACCCTACCGTTAGTGGTTTTAATGCAGTTTCTCTCATTGCCATTTCAGCAGGATTTATGGCCGCTATGGCAATGGTAACTGTAAGAAATATGTCTATAAGTGAACCTGTATTGAGAACTGTGTTTTATTTTGCTTTCTTTTCTACATTAGTTTCACTGTTTCCATTTTTGTTATCCGGCAGTTCAGTCGCAAATTTAAAACAGCTATCAGCTCTTATGTCGACAGGTTTTTTTGCTCTTTGTGGGCAGATGTTTATGACTCGAGGGTATTCAGAAGCCCCTTCGGCTCTTGTAGCGCCATTTCAATATTTTACTGTTATTTTTGCAACAGCCATTGGCTGGATTTTATGGAAAGAAAGCTTAGGAAGTTTAAAAATAGCCGGAATTGCTATTGTTTGCTTTGCCGGGATAGTCAGTTCTTTGGCAAAAAAACCAAAAGTCAAAGGTCAAAAACCAGAAACTCCCCAGAATTAATTCCATCAATACTCCATTTGTCTATAGAATATCTAATTAGCCTCAGTGTCGGAAATCCTGACGCTGCAGTCATTCTTCGAACCTGACGGTTTTTACCCTCACGAATTGATAGTTTTACCCAACTAGTTGGAATATTTGCCCGATATCTTACAGATGGAGTTCGTTTCCACAAAAATTCGGGCTCTGCAATTTTTATTGCCTTTGCAGGTTTTGTTAGCCCGTCTTTTAACATAAGGCCGCTCTGTAATTTGCTTATAGCTCCCTCGGTTATTTCACCATCAACCTGAACCAAGTATGTTTTCCACTTTTTATTTTGGGGATTGGCAATTAAATTTTGCAATTTACCATTATTGGTTAGCAATAACAGTCCTTCGCTATCTTTATCCAATCTTCCTGCAGGATAAACGCCTTGAATATCTATAAAATCCCGCAGCGTTTTTCGGCCATCATCATCCGTAAACTGAGAAAGAACATTGTAAGGTTTATTAAATAGTATTAATTTTTCTTTTTTTGTACTCATTATTGTGCACATTATTCATGCGGTTAAATCGAAATTGTGACATTTTTTTTCGTTGCCGTCTGCCACTATTTACCCAAACATCCCAATAATTTTAGACGCAAGAAAAATATCTTTTATATCAATGCCTTGCTTAGATAAAACACAGCTAAACAACTCTCTTTATACTGCTTTTGCTGCCCTGCAGCAACGGTTTTTCTTGAAATAACAAAGCATTGCTGCTAAAAATTGTCACTCGCTGGTCGTTTTTTGTCAGCAAAAAAAAGCCCCCTCGGGGGGGAGGGGGTTAAAAATAAGGGCGACTGTAGCTAGGTTACAAGCCGCCACTTGGAGGAGACTTTCACATGGCAGTTGGGCTTATCTGAAATTTTGGTTTCACTGCCTTTTTTAATTTTGTTTGTTCTTTACTATGTCTGTTTTTTCTACTCTATGTTCATATGTTCTATTTTTGCTGTATTTATCCAGATATAAATTCCATTTGTTCGGTTAATTAAAATTTACTACTGTTGTTTTGACAGTTTTTTCAGGAAAGATTCAACAATTCCGTCTTGTGCTATGCAGCATAGTATATGTCACCAGAGGCCGCTGTCAAGCTAAAAATAATTATACCCTTATACTGTTTTAAACTAAAATAACCGCAGTCATTATATATAAAAACCACGGCCACTTCACTTTTATATGCCAGAATTGGCGTTTCCGTCACACTGTTTGTTAATAATGAAATAAATTAAGCTAACAAATCTTTATTATCATCATAAAACTTAAGGCCCGCCTTGTAACCGATCTCTTTAAGAGCCTGAAAATTCGAGTAACTCCAGTCAATTGCAGTTTTGGCGTTCTCTTCAGGTATTTCCAGTGGTACTTTGAGAAGATTTATATCGCCTTTGTATTTGGCTTCAAATATCTTGGTATCGTCTCCGGCTATGGTTACAAACGGAAGCATTACAGAAAGATTGTACGCATCATTGAGGTTTTCCGGTTCGCGAATAAGTGCTCGGCGATTAAGAATATTCATAACCACTATAGTGTCTATATCTTTATGAGCCTCTGTCACTCCTTTGTAGTTAAGGCAGTCAATATATGAACCTTCAGCATAAATTTTGCCATCTATTTCAGTTTGGTTGGCAATATAGTAAAGAGAAGAACCTGCAATAACATGATCGATGGTAATCTCTTTTTTGCTGAATAGCTGAGCTTTTTTATCAGTAACATTAAGAGCATTTATATAAACATCCTTATCTACATTGGGAAGTTTCTCAAAATCAATCAGTTCCTGTAAAGATCTTGCTATACGGCTTAGCCCCTTACTTTCTGGGTTTAGGGTTGATGGAGCAAACATTGTTAACCAGAGTATATAAAGATCATTATAAAGTCTTTGCCATGAAGAATCGGGGGCTGTTGAGAAAAACGGATTATTCTGAATCATCCAAGCACACCAACTATCCCATATTGAGGAAAGCGCACCCGCATCTTTCTGAAAGATTTTGTAGTTAATGGGCATAAAGTCGTATATTTCATCAGACACACCGGTAACGTTGCACCATACTTCAATAGCCTGAGCAGGAGTCATTCCGTTAGCCGGAGATGAATATGCCAATGCGAGAATAGAGCCGATGCAAGCTCCTGAAACTATATCAAATTTCACTCCTTTTTCTTCTAATGCCAGAAGAGCTCCTGCCTCAAGCCCCCCAAGAGGCCCTCCGGCACCAAGAATTATGGCTTTTTTCCCTTTGCTTTTAGCTGCTTTTGCGTTCATGTTTAGTCCTTTATTCTGAATCTGCTAATGAAGTTTTCAGAGCATTCGCTCTTTGTTTTTGGTTGTCTTTTACTGCCCATAACATACTCAGGCCAATATGGTATTGCAGAGACAATTGTTGATGATATTAGCATGTAAAAACGTTAGATCAAGTAGAGTGCAACAAATTTTGTAGTACGATGCAAGCGTTAAAAATCAATTTCTGATAGTTCGGATATTACTTCATTTAATTCCGATGAAAAAATTGCCAGCGATTCGGAAATCTGAGCTTTATTTTCTTCTTTAAGGTTCTTTTCCAGAGCAAGTGCTGCTTCCTGCAGGTCTTTCATAACAAATGTCCCTGCAAGACCTTTTATAGTATGAACTTTTCTTCTGGCTTCTTCGGTTGAGTTAATTTCCAGATGATATTCGATCTCTTTTGCATATTCAGAGTAGTCTTTTAAAAACTCATTTAGCAGTCTATCTAATAATTTTTTATTGCCTGCAACCTGTTTTAGTGCCGCTCCGGTATTAATCTTTGAAGATGAATTGATTTTGACAATGGCAACCGATGACTCAATTTCATTTTTTCTGGTTTCAGGAGTTTCTTGAGTAATGCCTGATAAATTTCGGTAAATTATGCGATATAGCTCTTCTACATTTATCGGTTTTGTCAGGTAATCATTCATTCCGGATTTAAGACATTGCTCACGATAACCGCTAATTGCATGAGCTGTCATGGCAATAATAGGAATATTGCTATTTTGCGATTTACGGATTTGTGCAGTAGCCTGATAACCATCCATTATCGGCATCTGAATATCCATGAGAACCAGATCGAAGTTTTTATGTTCAATAAGATCACAGGCTTCTTTGCCATTATTGGCTATGGTTACAATAACTCCTGCATCTTCAAGAAATTCTGTTGCTACCTGCTGATTGATTGAGTTATCTTCAGTTAAGAGAATTTTGGCCCCTGAAATAAGTTTTGCATAACGCTCTTTTTTGCATTCAGAGGTAACTGCAGGTTTAGCGTTCATAGATTTTTTCAGAACATTTTTTGCGATTTGCCCATATAACTCATTACATTTTATCGGTTTGCGGATAATAACATCTATGGTTTCTGAACAAGCATCAAGATCCTCATCGTTTAAACCTTTTACCGAATCATCTATAAGAAAAATTTTTGTATGGGGTGATTTTTGTTTAATTTTTATTAATGTTGCATGTAAAGGTTTATTTGCAATGGATAAAGGAGTGATTATCAGGTTGGGAATCTGCTCTTCTTGAGAAACAATATCTGTAACCCGCGTATAATCTGAAGCTATTTCCGAAACATAACCAATATCTTCCAGTTTATTTTTTATAAAATCTGCGGACGGTTTGTAACACTCAACAATAACCGCTTTCTGATTGGCAAGTTCTTTATTTGCAAGTAACTTTGGAAGGATATTTTTATCTTTTCCAAGTATTGCAGAAAATTTAAATTCACTGCCTATTCCTGGTTCACTGCTGGCAGATATTTTCCCGTTCATCTCTGTTACAAGTGATTTGCAGATACTTAATCCCAGCCCTGTACCACCAAATTTTCTCGTTGTTGATCCATCGGCCTGAGTAAATGACTTAAACAGCGTCGGCAATACATCTGGAGCAATGCCTATTCCTGTGTCCTTTATGTGAAATAGAAGTTCTATCATTTCATTGTTATTAATGTGCTTTTCTATTACATGAACGGTAACGCCTCCTGTACTGGTAAATTTTATAGCATTACTGACAATATTAATTAAAACCTGGCCTAACCTTAATGAGTCTCCGATATAGTTGGCAGAAACATTTTTATCTGCATCAATAATCAAATCAATCCCTTTCTCATTTATTCTTTGAGAAAACATGTCCGCAAGATTATCAAGCACATCATTCAAATTAAATGGTTCCTGCTCAAGCACCAGCTTGCCAGCCTCAATTTTAGAGAAGTCGAGAATATCATTAATAATTCCAAGAAGAGACTTGGAGGCATAACTGATTTTGTTGAGATAATCTTGTTGTTTCTCATTTAGGATGGTTTTTGTCATAAGATCTGAAAGCCCAATAATTGCATTCATTGGCGTTCTGATTTCGTGACTCATATTTGCTAAAAAGCTGCTTTTAGCTTCTGCCGAGGCTTCTGCGGCTTCTTTGGCAATTCTTAATGCTTCTACCCTTTTTCTCTCGATCTCTACCAACTGATCCTGGGTTTCTCTTAACTCATTCAGGGTATTATTGATTTCGGTGTTTTGCTCTTCAACCTTTGTATAAAGCTTGGCATTGGTTACTGCTGTACCAACAAAGGAGCAAAGAAGTTCTATTAAATTGATCTCATCAGCAGAAAGAACGGCATTGTTTTCAATACTCAAAAGAGAAAGAGTGCCTATAGGTTTTTCTGCTTTTCTTATTGGAGCATGTAAAATGGAGTGTACATTTCCAATTATTTCAAGTGCTTTTCTATCCATTTCTGACATTGGCAGATTTATAATCTTATGAACATCTTCAACCATTAAGCTGACATTTTTTACTGCGGAAATAGCTACAGCTCCCTCAGATATTTCCATACGATAAGGATTAGCCTTAAAAAACTTTTCCCATCGCAAACACCCTTTTTTAGCTTGTTCATTTTTATAATAACTGGTTTTAGCAACTATTTTTTCATCTTCAATCATAGAAATAAGACCGATATCGAA
>QZLD01000023.1 GCA_004796385.1 Gammaproteobacteria bacterium
TAGAAATGGTAATGCCTGGCGATAACCTGAAGATGAATGTGGAACTGATAGCTCCGATAGCGATGGAAGACGGGCTAAGATTCGCGATTCGTGAAGGTAGCCGTACCGTTGGTGCGGGTGTTGTTTCAAAGATTTTTGAATAAGCACCATTTAAATAAAATTTGGCGGTACCACAAAAGGTGCCGCCTGTTTGCGTTTGATTCAGGCCAGTAGCTCAATTGGCAGAGCAGCGGTCTCCAAAACCGCAGGTTGGGGGTTCGATTCCCTCCTGGCCTGCCATCAACCAGATCATCGCAAGATGAATAGCAGATGGCGGAAAGTAATGAGTAATATAAAAGCAACTAATACAAATAATAATGAAGTGGCTGGCAATCCTTTTGATTTAGTACTTCAGGTTGTCGCAGTGCTGGTACTTGTTGCCAGTATAATCGGGTACTACTATCTGGGTGATAATGCAGCAGCTGTTAGCAGTGATGGAGGCGAAGTTCAGGGAGCAGGATCTGGTTTAGTGAGAGTGCTCTTGGTGCTTGGCGCCGTATTTGTTTCTTTTGGTTTGATTTATATGACTGAAAAGGGGAAGTCTTTATGGCGTTTCTTTGGAGAATCTCGTAATGAGGTTAGAAAAGTTGTATGGCCAACTAAGCAGGAAACAATTCAAACAACAGTTATTGTGATGGTTATGACAATAGCTTTGGGAATATTCATTGCGTTAGTCGATGCTTTCTTCGGCTGGGGGTTTGAAAAAATTACCGGGTTGGGGGGTTAGTCTGTATGTCCAAGAGATGGTATGTGGTACAGGCATATTCCGGCTACGAGAATAAAGTAAAGCAGACACTGTTGGAGAGGGTTGAGCGCTTTGGTATGGAGGGTCTCTTTGGAGAAATTCTTGTGCCAACAGAAGAAATTGTTGAGATGCGCGAAGGTCAAAAATACAAAAGCGAAAGAAAGTTTTTTCCTGGTTATGTCCTGGTCCAGATGGAGATGAATGATGAATCTTGGCATCTTATTAAAGATGCGCCTAGGGTGATTGGCTTTATAGGTGGAACCAGCGATAGGCCTGCTCCGATAACAGATAAAGAGGCCGAAGCAATTTTACAGCGGGTACAAGATGGCGCTGATAAGCCAAGACCTAAAACTTTGTTTGAGGTTGGTGAGGTTGTGAGGGTAATAGATGGCCCGTTCAATGATTTTAATGGTGCTGTGGAAGAGGTTAATTATGAGAAGAGTAAATTGCGTGTTGCTGTTCTGATATTTGGTAGGTCAACGCCTGTTGAGCTTGATTTTGGGCAGGTAGAGAAGACCTGATATATCTCAAAGATTTAGTAAATTAGAATGCGGGATAGACTCCCGTATTTCTGTTTAAGTGGTTAGTGTTCTGATGTAAGAAGCAATTCAGGCATGGTCTGATCAATTAAAAGGGGAGCCAAAGAGGCGTTTGTACCCATTAGGAGTTTAAAATGGCAAAAAAAGTAGAGGCTTATATCAAGCTACAGGTAAAAGCTGGACAGGCTAATCCAAGTCCGCCAGTTGGTCCAGCCTTGGGTCAGCAAGGTGTGAACATTATGGAATTTTGTAAGGCATTTAACGCGCAGACTCAAAGTATGGAGCCTGGAATGCCGGTTCCTGTTGTTATAACCGTTTATAATGATCGTAGTTTTACCTTTATAACGAAGACTCCTCCGGCATCTATTTTGTTGAAGAAAGCGGCAGGTGTTCCAAAAGGTAGCAGTACTCCAAATACCGTTAAGGTAGGGAAGGTTAATAGAGAGCAGCTGGAAGAGATCGCTAAAACTAAAGAGCCGGATTTATCAGCGGCAGATCTTGATGCGGCGGTTAGAACAATTGCCGGAAGTGCCAGAAGCATGGGTATTGATGTTGAGGGGGTTGAATAATGGCTGCAGTATCTAAAAGAATGAAGCTGATCGCAGAGAAAGTTGAAGCGGGAAAGTCATATGATCCGGCAGAAGCATTTAAAGTGCTTAAGGAGATCTCTTCTGTAAAGTTTACTGAATCTGTTGAGGTCGCAGTAAATCTTGGTGTTGATCCGCGAAAATCAGATCAGGTAGTAAGAGGATCTACTCTTTTACCGCAAGGTTCTGGCAAGACAGTTAGAGTAGCTGTGTTTACACAGGGGCCAAATGCGGATGCAGCCAAAGAAGCAGGTGCAGATCTTGTAGGTATGGATGATCTTGCTGCTCAGGTTAAAGCAGGTGAGATGGACTTTGATGTTGTTATTGCAAGCCCGGACGCAATGCGTGTTGTTGGTCAGCTTGGTCAGATTCTTGGTCCAAGAGGGTTGATGCCGAATCCTAAGGTAGGAACGGTGACTCCTGATGTGGCAACAGCTGTTAAAAATGCTAAGGCAGGACAGGCGCGATTCCGTACAGACAAGGCAGGTATAATTCACTGTGCAATTGGTACAGTTGATTTTGCCGAAGACGCACTGATCGAAAACCTTAAAGCACTAGTGACTGATCTGGTAAAAGCAAAGCCATCTTCAGCGAAAGGTGTATATCTAAAGAAAATTTCGGTTTCATCTACGATGGGGCCAGGGCTACAGCTTGATATTTCAGCTTTAGGTTTGTAAGTGCTGGTAGCCCTCTTTCTGTATGTACTTTAGTACATGCAAGCGAGAGAAAAAAGACTTTGGGCTATTGATCTGGTTTGTTTTAATAAATAGGTCAATAGCCGTCAAAGACCGTAGGTGCAGACTATAACGGTTTGCTTAATAACCTGCGTAGACGGTGTAGCTCTGGAATATATTCTTGAGGCAGCCGTTGGCCGCTTGAATATTTTTAGTTCAAGCGATTTCAAACCGCACAAATCAGAATGTTGTGCAAATTGGTTGTCGTGCATATGCGCGGCGTTCCAGGAGGTATGCAATATGGCGTTAAATCTGGAACAGAAAAAAGTAGTAGTGAGCGAAGTTGCTGAGGTTGCTTCAAGTGCTCATTCTGTAGTGGCAGCCGAATATATCGGGTTAACTGTTATAGAAATGGATGAGCTTAGAAGTGAAGCAAGAAAGCAGGGCGTTTATCTGCGTGTGGTAAAGAACTCATTGGCTAAGAGAGCGGTAGAGGGTACTGAATTTGAATGTATGCAGGATGGGCTTGTTGGTCCAATGATTCTTGCATTTTCACAGGAAGATCCAGGCGCTGCCGGTAGGCTGATAAAAGATTTCTCAAAGGATCATGACAAACTCGTAGCAAAAGTAATTGCTGTGGGTGGACAGGCTCTGCCTGGCTCAGAGCTTGATAGATTGGCTAAGCTGCCAACTAAAGATCAGGCTATTGCTATGCTTATGTCTGTTATGAAAGCACCTGTTGAGAAATTTGTTCGCACGCTTAGTGAGCCTCATGCCAAGCTGGTTCGTACTATTGCTGCTGTTCGTGATCAAAAACAGAATGCTGCCTGATATTCAGGTAGGCGTTTAATTAATTTTAGTATATAAAACACTATACTTAGGAGTTTTAAGATGGCTGTTACAAAAGAAGAAATATTGGATGCAATTGCTGAAATGTCTGTAATGGATGTTGTTGAGCTTGTATCTGCAATGGAAGAGAAATTTGGTGTATCTGCTGCTGTTGCTGTTGCTGCTGCACCTGCTGCTGGTGGAGAAGCTGCTGCAGCTGTAGAACAGACTGAATTCGACGTAATCCTTAAGAGCTTTGGTTCTAATAAGGTTGCTGTTATTAAGGCCGTTCGTGGTGCTACCGGTCTTGGGCTGAAAGAAGCTAAAGATCTTGTAGAAGGTGCCCCTGCTCCTTTGAAAGAAGGAATTGCAAAGGAAGAAGCAGAAGCTCTCAAGAAAGACCTGGAAGAAGCAGGAGCGGAAGTAGAGCTCAAGTAATTGAGTTTTTACAAAGAGTTACTGTTAGATTAAGGGAATGGCTGGCGCCATATGACGCTGGCCTTTCCCCTTTTGTGTAGAGAGATATTGGAACAGTTGTTCCTGTAACAATTCAAGTTGAGGATAATCCATGGCCTATACTTTTACCGACAAAAAAAGGATTCGGAAGGATTTTGGAAAGAGACAGAGCGTTCTGCAAGTTCCATACCTGCTGGCAATACAAGTTGAATCTTATAAAAAGTTTTTACAAGTAGATTCGATAGCTGAAGAGCGGGATAACTATGGATTGCATGCTGCTTTTTCTTCAGTGTTTCCAATTACCAGTTATTCGGGTAATGCGTCTTTAGAGTATGTTAGTTATCGTATAGGTGAACCAGCCTTTGATGTGAGTGAATGTCAGATAAGAGGTTTAACCTATGCAGCTCCGTTAAGAGTGTTAATACGTCTGGTTCTTAAAGACAAAGATTCCGGAGCGGTAAAAGACATCAAAGAGCAGGAAGTCTACATGGGTGAACTGCCTCTTATGACCGAGAATGGCACCTTTGTTATTAATGGTACGGAGAGAGTAATTGTATCTCAGTTGCATCGTTCTCCAGGGGTGTTTTTTGATCATGATAAAGGTAAAACTCATTCATCCAAAAAGTTACTATACTCCGCAAGAGTAATTCCTTACAGAGGTTCATGGCTTGATTTTGAGTTTGATCCTAAGGATGTAATCTTTGTTAGGATTGACCGCAGAAGAAAGCTTCCTGCAACTATTCTTCTTAGATCACTTGGGTATGAAACAGAGCAGATTCTGGATATGTTCTTTGATAAAGACCACTTTATCATTAAAGATGAGGGGGTTACCCTTGATCTGGTTCCTGAGAGATTGCGTGGCGATACGCTTAATTTTGATATTGTTGTCGATGATGAGATTGTTGTTGAATCTGGACGTAGAATAACCGCTAAACATATTAGGCAACTGGCTAAGCTTGGTGTAGAAAAGCTGGATGTTCCTGATGGTTATCTTGTTGGCAGGGTGATCTTTAATACGATTGTGGATGATGAAACCGGAGAACTTATTGCCGAATCAAATTCGGAAATTACTGATGAGTTGCTTCAGAAGATGAGAGATTGTCGTGTAAAAGAAATTTCTACTTTGTATATAAATGATCTCGATCATGGTGGATATATTTCCGATACACTTAGAATTGATCCTACTCAAAGTCAGCTTGATGCGCTGGTTGAAATTTATCGTATGATGCGTCCTGGTGAGCCTCCAACTAAAGAGGCTGCTGAAGCATTGTTTGATAATCTGTTCTTCTCAGCAGACAGATATGATTTGTCAGAAGTTGGCAGAATGAAGTTTAATAGAAGGATTGGCCGTGACGAGATAATTGGGCCGGGCATTTTATCTAACGATGATATTATTGCTGTTATGAAGCAGCTTATTGACATCAGAAATGGTGTTGATCAGGTTGATGATATTGATCATCTTGGCAACAGAAGGATTCGTTGTGTTGGTGAGATGGCTGAAAATGTGTTCCGTATTGGATTGGTAAGGGTTGAGAGAGCTGTTAAAGACCGCTTGACACTGGCAGAGGCTGAGGGGCTTATGCCTCAGGAAATGATTAACGCCAAACCTGTGGTTGCTGCAATTAAAGAGTTTTTTGGTTCCAGTCAGTTATCGCAATTTATGGATCAAAATAATCCACTTTCTGAAGTCACACACAAAAGAAGGGTTTCTGCTCTTGGCCCTGGTGGTCTTACACGCGAAAGAGCAGGTTTTGAAGTGCGCGACGTACATCCGACTCACTATGGTCGTGTTTGTCCTATTGAGACACCGGAAGGGCCGAATATTGGTCTTATTAACTCATTGGCTGTCTATGCAAAGACAAATCAATATGGTTTTCTTGAGACTCCATACAGAAAGGTTGAAAATGGCAAGTGTTCTGATGAAGTAGTGTATCTGTCTGCTATTGAAGAGGGACGATATGTAATTGCACAGGCTAACGCAACTCTTGATGATGGTAAGTTTGTAGATGATCTGGTTTCATGTCGATACCAGAATGAGTTCTCTCTATTTACGCCTGACAGAATCCAGTATATGGATGTATCTCCGAGACAGGTTGTGTCTGTTGCTGCATCTCTCATTCCATTCCTGGAGCACGATGATGCCAACCGTGCACTTATGGGCTCGAACATGCAGCGTCAGGCAGTTCCAACCCTTATCTCGCAAAAACCTCTTGTGGGAACAGGTATGGAGAGAACAGTAGCCATTGACTCTGGTGTAGCGGTTAAGGCACGCAGAGGCGGTGTAGTAGATACAGTAGATGCTGCCAGAGTTGTGGTTCGAGTAAATGACTCTGAAACAAAAGCTTCAGATACTGGTGTGGATATCTATAACCTTGTTAAGTATACGCGATCCAATCAGAATACTTGTATTAACCAGACTCCGTTAGTTAAGCCTGGGGACGTCATTGCCAAAGGAGATGTGCTTGCAGACGGGCCTTCTACTGACTTGGGGGAGTTGGCGCTTGGTCAAAATATGCGAGTAGCGTTTATGACCTGGAATGGTTATAACTTTGAGGATTCAATCCTTATATCTGAAAAGGTATCTCAGGAAGATAGATTTACTACTATCCATATTGAAGAGATGACAAGTGTTGCTCGCGATACCAAGTTGGGGCCTGAAGAAATTACAGCCGATATACCGAATGTAGGTGAGGCAGCGCTTTCCAAGCTGGATGAATCCGGAATCGTATATATTGGTGCAGAAGTGAAAGCAGGGGATATTCTTGTAGGCAAAGTAACGCCGAAAGGAGAGACTCAGCTTACGCCGGAAGAAAAACTGCTTAGAGCTATTTTTGGTGAAAAAGCTTCTGATGTTAAAGATACCTCGTTAAGGGTTCCATCTGGTATGGATGGAGTTGTAATCGGAGTACAGGTTTTTACTCGGGATGGGGTTAAAAAAGATCAGAGAGCTTTGGATAACGAGGAAGAGCAGCTTAAGCTGGTAAGAAAAGATCTAAATGATCAGTATCGTATCGTAGCTGGAGATATTTACCTTAGATTAGAAAAACAACTTGTTGGAAAAATTGCTGATGCTGGCCCGGATGGTTTAAAAGCGGGAACCGAGATTACCAAAGAGTATCTTGATGGAGTTACCAGAGATAAATGGTTTGAAATAACCATGCGTGATGAAGAACTGAACATTCAGCTTGAAAAGGTCGGTGAACAGCTTAAACAGCAACGCACTTTGTTTGATGAGCTGTTTGAAGAGAAGAAGCGTAAGATAATCAGTGGAGATGATCTTGCTCCTGGTGTTCTTAAAATGGTTAAGGTGCAGTTGGCAGTTAAACGTAGATTGCAGCCAGGCGATAAAATGGCTGGCAGACACGGAAATAAAGGTGTTATTTCACTTGTTGTGCCAGAAGAGGATATGCCGTATATGGAGGATGGAACTCCTGTAGATATAGTCCTTAATCCACTTGGTGTGCCGTCTCGTATGAATGTTGGACAGATATTGGAAACACATTTGGGAATGGCTGCCAAAGGTCTTGGAGAGCGTATTGCGGATATGCTTGATTCCCAAAAAGCAATTGCAGACCTGCGTGATTTGCTTGATCAGATCTACAACAATCATGGTAAAAAAGAGAATTTTGAAGAACTTACAGATGATGAGATTCTGGTTCTTGCCGAAAATCTCAGAGCAGGGGTGCCAATGGCAACGCCTGTATTTGATGGTGTGGATGAGGGTGAGATTAAAAGGTTGCTTGAGCTTGCCGGATATGACAGTTCTGGGCAAATGTATCTATGTGATGGTCGTACAGGTGATAGATTTGATAGGCCGGCAACAGTAGGCTATATGTATATGCTAAAACTAAATCACCTTGTAGACGATAAAATGCACGCAAGATCAACAGGGCCATATAGTTTGGTGACGCAGCAACCACTTGGTGGTAAGGCGCAGTTTGGTGGCCAGAGATTTGGAGAAATGGAGGTATGGGCGCTTGAAGCATACGGTGCGGCATACACCCTGCAGGAAATGCTGACGGTCAAGTCTGATGATGTGAACGGAAGAACAAAAATGTACAAAAACATCGTTGATGGAGATCACAGAATGGAAGCAGGAATGCCTGAATCGTTCAATGTACTTGTCAAAGAGATAAGGTCTCTCGGTATCAATATTGAGTTAGAACTCGATAGCTAGAACCGGGATAAAAGGACGAAATTCAGGTATTGGTATTCATAACAGACAAACGGGCAGCATAATATGAAAGGCTTACTAGATATATTTAAACAGAAAGACAATATTGAAGATTTTGACGCTATCAGAATTGGCCTTGCCTCTCCGGACATGATCAGGTCGTGGTCTTTCGGTGAAGTAAAAAAACCGGAAACAATAAATTACAGAACATTCAAACCGGAAAGGGATGGCCTTTTCTGTGCAAAAATCTTTGGGCCGGTCAAAGATTACGAATGTCTTTGTGGGAAATATAAAAGACTGAAGCACAGAGGCGTGGTTTGCGAAAAGTGCGGTGTTGAAGTAACACTATCAAAAGTAAGACGTGAAAGAATGGGGCATATAGATCTTGCCAGCCCTGTAGCGCACATCTGGTTTTTGAAATCACTACCATCCAGAATTGGTCTGCTTCTTGATATGACATTGCGTGAGATTGAGCGCATACTCTATTTTGAAGCCTTTGTAGTGATTGATCCGGGTTTGACTACTCTTGAAAAGGGGCAGCTTCTTTCGGATGAGATGTATCTGGATGCTATCGAAGAGTATGGCGATGAATTTGATGCTAAAATGGGAGCTGAGGCAGTACAGCATCTATTAAAAGCTATAGATCTCAAGTCAGAGCTGCAGAAAATTCGCGAAGATATTGCCGCAACTAATTCAGAAACTAAGATAAAAAGATTATCGAAAAGGTTAAAGCTGATAGAGGCATTTGTTGAATCAGGAAATAAGCCTGAGTGGATGGTCATGGATGTGCTGCCTGTGCTTCCGCCTGATCTGCGTCCTTTGGTGCCGTTGGATGGTGGTCGTTTTGCTACATCTGATCTAAATGATCTATATCGTCGTGTTATAAACAGAAATAACAGACTTAAAAGACTGTTGGAACTTAATGCTCCTGATATTATCGTGCGTAATGAAAAGCGTATGCTGCAGGAATCTGTAGATGCTCTCCTTGATAATGGTAGAAGGGGCAGAGCTATAACAGGAACTAATAAGCGCCCACTTAAATCTCTTGCCGATATGATTAAAGGTAAGCAAGGTCGTTTCAGGCAGAATCTGCTTGGAAAGCGAGTTGATTACTCAGGTCGTTCTGTAATTGTGGTTGGTCCTACACTCAAGCTGCATCAGTGCGGTTTGCCTAAGAGAATGGGGCTTGAGCTTTTCAAGCCGTTTATCTTCAGCAAGCTGCAATTGAGAGGGTTGGCGACAACCATTAAGGCAGCCAAGAAGATGGTAGAAAAAGAGGGGCCTGAAGTATGGGATATTCTTGAAGAGGTTATTCGAGAACATCCGGTTATGCTTAATAGGGCGCCTACTTTGCACAGGCTTGGTATTCAGGCATTTGAACCGGTTCTGATCGAAGGTAAGGCTATTCAGCTGCATCCTCTGGTATGTACAGCATTTAATGCTGACTTTGATGGTGACCAGATGGCTGTGCATGTGCCTCTATCAATTGAGGCGCAGCTGGAAGCTAGAGCGCTTATGATGTCGTCTAATAACGTTCTTTCTCCCGCCAGTGGCGAACCGATTATCGTACCTAGTCAGGACGTGGTGCTTGGTCTCTACTATATTTCCAGAGAAAAAGTAAATGCCAAAGGTGAGGGAATGATCTTTTCAGATGTGGATGAGGTTCACAGGGCATATGCTACAGGTAATGTGGAGGTGAATGCCAAGATTAAGGTTAGAGTTCCTATCTACGAGGAAGACGAAGAGACAGGTCAGATTTCTGAGCATATGGAGGTGGTTGAAACAACAGTCGGTAGAGTACTGGTATATGAGCTATTTCCTAAAGGACTTCCATTCGCACTAGCAAACCAGGATCTTACCAAAAGAGCGATTTCTAACATGATTAATACATGTTACAGAAGAATTGGTCTTAAAGAGTCGGTTATATTTGCAGATCAGATTTTATACCTCGGTTTTAAGATGGCAACCAGATCATCCGTATCGATTGGTGTTAATGATATGGTAATACCAGAAGAAAAGGCAAAGATTCTTGCAGAGGCAGAGGCCGAAGTGAAAGAGATCGAAGACCAATACTCTTCGGGGCTTGTTACAAATGGCGAAAGATACAATAAAGTGGTCGATATCTGGTCGCGTACAAATGAATTAGTCGCTAATGCGATGATGGCAAAGTTAGGAACAGATATTGTTACAGATAAAGACGGAAATGAAATAAAACAAAAATCATTTAACTCGATCTTTATGATGGCTGATTCCGGCGCCAGGGGGTCTGCGGCACAGATCAGGCAGCTGGCAGGTATGCGTGGACTTATGGCTAAGCCGGACGGATCTATTATTGAAAACGCTATTCAGGCTAACTTTAGAGAAGGTCTTGATGTAAATCAGTACTTTATTTCTACTCATGGTGCTCGTAAGGGACTTGCTGATACAGCTCTTAAGACAGCTAACTCAGGATACCTTACAAGAAGACTTGTCGATGTAGCGCAAGATCTTGTGGTGGTGGAGCATGATTGCGGAACCAGTCGTGGGTTGTCAATGAATCCGATTGTTGAAGGTGGCGATGTTGTTGAGCCTCTAAGAGAGAGAGTTCTTGGAAGGGTTGTTGCTGAAGATGTGCTTAAGCATGGTTATGATGGTGTTGTAGTAGAAGCCGGAACGTTACTCGACGAAGATTGGGTTGATAGATTAGAAGAGCTTGGTGTTGATCACGTTAAAGTACGTTCTTCTATAACTTGCGAATCAAGATATGGTGTATGCGCCTCATGTTATGGGCGTGATCTTGGTCGTGGTCACAAGGTAAATATCGGCGAGGCTGTTGGTGTAATTGCTGCACAGTCAATTGGTGAGCCCGGAACTCAGTTGACAATGCGTACCTTCCATATTGGTGGTGCGGCATCCAGAGCGGCTGCGGTAAACAGTATTGAGATTAAGACCGAAGGTGAAGCAAAGCTTCATAACATCAAAGTTATTAAGCATAACAAAGGGCATTTTGTTGCGGTATCACGTTCCGGTGAACTTACAGTTATGGATGATTTTGGTCGAGAGAGAGAGAGATACAAACTTCCATATGGTGCCAATATCAGTGTAGAAGATGGTGAGAAAGTTAAGCCAGGTCAAGTAGTGGCGAATTGGGATCCGCATACTCATCCTGTGGTAACAGAAGTTGCCGGTAAAGTCTCCTTTGAAGAGTTTGTTGAAGGGGTGAGTGTAGAAAAGCAAACAGACGAAGTTACAGGGTTGAGTAGTCTTGTTATTACAGATCCTAAGAGTCGTGGAGCTGGTGAATACCGAAAAATAACTACCAATGCAGCAGGAAAAAAAGTAGAAGAGCTTATAGCGCATAAAGATTTACGACCAATGGTAAGGTTGCTTGACGAAGAGGGTAATGATCTTTGTATTGCCGGAACTGATATTCCCGCCAGATATTATTTGACCTCAGGATCTATTGTTAATCTAAGTGATGGTGATGATATTCAGATTGGTGACGTAATTGCCAGAATTCCGCAGGAATCAAGTAAAACCAAGGATATTACAGGTGGTCTGCCACGAGTTGCTGATCTATTTGAGGCAAGAAAGCCCAAAGAGTCACAAATATTGGCTGAGATATCAGGGACAATAAGTTTTGGAAAAGAGACGAAAGGTAAGCAACGACTGGTAATTACAGGGCCAAATGGAGAGCATTACGAAGAGTTGATTCCGAAGTGGAGAAATATCAATGTCTTTGAGGGTGAACAAGTGGAAAAGGGTGAGGTAATCGCTGATGGCGATCCTAATCCGCATGATATTTTAAGATTGCTTGGAATACCGACTCTTGCAGAATACATAGTAAAAGAGATACAGGAAGTATACAGATTGCAGGGTGTGAAAATCAACGACAAGCATATTGAAACAATAGTTAGACAGATGATCAGAAAGATAGAAATCAGAGATCCTGGAGATACAAAGTTCCTTAAAGGGGAGCAGATGGATCTTGCCAGAGTTCTTGAAGCAAATGATAAGATCAAAGAAGATGAAATGCCGGCGGTGTATGAGCATGTATTGCTGGGTATAACCAAGGCGTCATTATCTACAGAATCATTTATTTCCGCAGCATCTTTCCAGGAGACTACCAGAGTTCTTACTGAAGCAGCAGTAAGAGGACTGCGAGACGACCTGAGAGGGTTGAAGGAAAATGTGATTGTAGGAAGGTTGATCCCGGCTGGAACAGGTCTTGCTTATCATAATGAAAGGCGTAGGCAGCGTGATGGAGGCATGTCATCACTAGCGGCAGAGTTGGCTGCATCTGAGATAGCTGATTTGGGCGAATAAGTTCGCAAAAGTTTTTTGATTAGCAGTGAATAAAAGAGGTGTTAGCACCTCTTTTATTCATGTTGGTGGGATAATAGCCAAGTAAAAGGCGAGTTTTTTTATAAAAACATAAAAAAATTAAAGACTTTGCGGTGTAATGGTGGTATATTACGCGCCTTGCTCGATAGCTAATAGGTCAGTAAGGCTGTCAAATAAAAGAGGCAGCGGCAGTTAAAAAGAAGCGCATCTGGATGCAGGGGTGGTAAGTCTGCATAAAAGGGTGGGTGTTAAAGTAAAAACTGATCGGTTTGAGGAAAGGCTTTGTCTCACAAGAGAAATTTACCAGTACGCCTTTCGGGAAAAAGTATCGCTAAAGCACATAAAATCCTTGACACAAAAGGAGAGGCTGCCTAAAATGCCGTTCCCTTTTGTGACTGATAAGGCTTTTGCTGTTTCTGCAAAAGGTTTTTAGAGAAAGTATATTACAAAGAGTTTGGAGTAATCGAAACAAATGGCAACGATTAATCAATTGGTAAGAAAGCCGCGAACGGCAGCAAAGAAAAAGAGCAATGTGCCGGCATTGCAAGCATGTCCTCAGCGAAGAGGGGTTTGTACAAGGGTGTATACAACTACTCCAAAGAAACCAAACTCTGCACTTAGAAAAGTGGCGCGTGTAAGGCTGACAAGTGGCTTTGAAGTGACCTCCTATATTGGTGGTGAAGGGCATAACCTGCAAGAGCACTCGGTGGTGCTTGTGCGCGGAGGTCGTGTAAAGGATCTTCCTGGTGTTAGATATCATACGGTTCGTGGAACGCTTGATACGTCTGGGGTGGATGGTCGTAAACAAGGTCGTTCGAAGTACGGAACCAAGAAGCCTAAAGCTTGATAGGTTTGTTTAAAGTTTTCAATAAAGAGTGATTGGAAAAGAGATATGGCTAGAAGAAGAGAGATTCCAGAGCGCGAGATACTACCTGATCCTAAGTTTAACAGTGTTCTGCTTGCTAAGTTTATGAATATGGTTATGCAGAGTGGAAAGAAATCTGTTGCGGAAAAAATCGTATACGGGGCTTTGGATAGAATCGAAGAAAAGGGTAATTCAGAGCCGATGCAGGTTTTTGAGGCTGCTCTGGAAAATATTCGTCCTGTTGTTGAAGTGAAATCAAGAAGGGTTGGTGGAGCTACATATCAGGTGCCTGTAGAGGTAAGGGCAAAGCGTAGAAATACACTGGCTATGAGGTGGTTGATTGACGCGGCTCGTAAGAGAGGCGAGAAGTCAATGCCATTCAGACTGGCTGGGGAGATTCTGGATGCACACGAAAAGCGCGGGTCTGCAGTTAAGAAAAGAGAAGATACGCATAAAATGGCTGAAGCCAATAAGGCGTTCTCACATTATCGCTGGTAAAGCCGGGGGTAGTTGTGTCGCGTAAAACGCCGATAAGTCGTTACCGTAATATTGGCATCATGGCGCACATTGATGCAGGTAAGACAACGACAACAGAGAGAATACTGTTTTATACGGGGATATCTCATAAGATCGGCGAGGTTCATGATGGTGCAGCGGTTATGGACTGGATGGAACAAGAGCAAGAAAGAGGTATAACTATTACCTCTGCTGCAACAACAACGTTCTGGCAAGGGATGTCAAAGCAGTTTCTGGAGCATCGGATAAATATTATTGATACTCCGGGGCACGTCGATTTTACAATCGAAGTGGAGCGTTCCTTGCGGGTTTTGGATGGATCTGTCGCTGTTTTTTGTGCGGTTGGCGGAGTAGAGCCTCAATCCGAAACAGTCTGGAGGCAGGCTAATAAGTATCAGGTTCCTCGTATCTGTTTTGTGAATAAAATGGATAGGGCTGGGGCAGACTTTGACCGAGTTGTTGAGCAAATCAAAAAAAGATTGGGAGCCAATGCGTTGCCAATACAGCTTCCGATAGGGGCTGAAGAGGATTTTCAAGGGGTGGTTGATCTGTTGAAGATGAAAGCCATCTATTGGGATGAAGTGAATATGGGTGCCTCATTTAGAGAAGAAGAGGTTCCCGCATCTATAAAAGAAAGATGCGAAGAGTTGAAAGATGAGCTAATAGAGTCAGCGGCTGAATCAAGTGAAGAGCTGATGGAAAAGTACCTTGAGGAAGGATGGCTCTCTTTAGAAGAGGCGGTTCAGGGATTGAGAAAAAGGGTTCTTGCAAATGAGATAGTATTGGTTCTTTGTGGTTCAGCTTTTAAGAATAAGGGTGTTCAGGCTGTACTTGATGCAGTGGTTAGTTATCTGCCTTCGCCAGAGGATGTTCCTGCAATTAAAGGGCATCTTGATGATAAGGATCAGAGCGAGGCAGAAAGGCATCCTTGTGATGAAGAGCCGTTTTCTGCACTGGCTTTTAAAATTGCGACAGATCCTTTTGTAGGTACACTGACCTTTTTCAGGGTCTATTCTGGTCTATTAAAGACTGGGGATACTATTTACAACTCTGTAAAAGGTAAGCGGGAAAGAATTGGTCGAATGGTGCAAATGCACTCCAATTCGCGCGAAGAGGTAAAAGAGGTAAGAGCCGGGGATATTGCGGCAGCAATTGGTTTGAAAGATGTTACTACCGGCGAAACTCTTTGTGATCTTGAAAGCAAAATAGTTCTTGAAAAGATGGAGTTTCCGGAGCCGGTTATCTCTGTTGCAGTTGAGCCGAGAACGATGGCTGATCAGGAAAAGATGGGGGTAGCCCTGTCAAAGCTTGCTCAGGAAGATCCTTCTTTCAGAGTGAGAACCGATGAGGAGTCGGGCCAGACGATAATTTCAGGTATGGGCGAACTGCACTTGGATATTATTGTAGACAGAATGAAGAGAGAGTTTTCTGTAGAGGCAAATGTGGGTGATCCGCAGGTTGCGTACAGGGAGACAATCAAGCAGTCTGTGGAGCAGGAAGGTAAGTATGTAAAGCAGTCTGGTGGTCGTGGTCAATATGGGCATGTATGGCTAAGGCTGGAGCCGGGGGAGCCTGGAAGTGGTTATGAATTCGTCAATGAGATAGTTGGCGGTGTAATACCGAAAGAGTTTATTCCTGCTGTTGATAAAGGTGTGCAGGATAGAATGGAGACAGGTGTTCTCGCAGGTTTTCCAATAGTGGATCTGAAAGTCACATTATTTGACGGTTCGTTTCATGATGTAGACTCAAGCGAGATGGCATTTAAGAGTGCTGGATCGCTGGCTCTGAAAGATGGAGTGGTAAATGCCTCTCCTGTTCTTCTGGAGCCGATGATGAAGGTTGAGGTTGTAACTCCGGAAGATTACATGGGCGATGTAATGGGTGATCTCAATCGCAGGCGAGGACTGGTTCAAGGTATGGAGGATTCTCCTGCCGGAAAGTTGGTGAAAGCAGAAGTTCCGCTGAAAGAGATGTTTGGGTATGCGACGTCTTTGCGCTCAATGAGTCAAGGGCGAGCAGTATACTCGATGGAGTTTCTAAAGTATGCAGAGACTCCGGCAAGCGTAGCAGAAGAAGTTATGCGAACAGGTGTTTAAAAAATTAGTAGTTAGTGAAGATAAGGTTTTTAGATAGTTTTAAGCTCTTTAACAAATAGTTAAGAAATTGAGGTGTAAAAGTGGCAAAGGAAAAATTTGAAAGAACGAAGCCGCACGTAAATGTGGGCACTATAGGTCACGTGGATCATGGTAAGACTACCTTAACGGCAGCTCTTACCAAGGTATGTGCGGAAGCGAGAGGCGGAGA
>QZLD01000126.1 GCA_004796385.1 Gammaproteobacteria bacterium
AGGTGTTAGTCCGTTAAGAACTCTGCAAAGAGGTTACTCTCTGGCGCTTAAAGAAGATGGCTCGGTTATTTCCAATGAGAAAACCGTATCGCCGGGAGAAAAGATAAATATCAGGCTCAGCAAAGGTGCGCTGACTTGCAAGATTTTAAATAAGGAGATATCACATGACAAAACTACTTAAATATATATCTGTAACAACGCTATTTTTAGCGTCGCTAGTGTTACACGCCGGGGAAACCGCAACATTTCTCCCTGAATCCAGACTGGTTCCGGGGGGAGTTGCAGTTATTAAAGTTGGAGAAGGTAAGAAAAGACCTGTAGTTACATATAAAGGTAGAAAAATACTGGTAACAAAAAATGGAGATAAGTGGTTTGCGGTTGCAGGAATCTCTCTTTATGACAAACCGGGGAAAAAATATCTTAAATATGCAAACCGCAAAAAAAGCATCAGTTTTGTTGTAAAGTCAAAAAAATATAAAGAGCAACATATAACGCTAAAGACAAACAAACATGTAAATCTGAGCAAGAAAGATCTGTCCAGACACAAAGGCGAAAAGAAACGCAGCGGTCAGGCTCTTACACGCTGGAGCGAAAGCGGACAACCTGATCTGAAACTATTACAACCTGTTGAGGGACGTTACAGCAGCCCGTTCGGGTTGAAGCGTTTTTTTAACGGACAACCTCGCAGACCACATAGCGGGCTTGATATTGCAGCCCCCAAAGGGTCGCCTATAGTTGCCCCTGCAAACGGCACCGTTATGATCGCTTCTAACTTCTTTTTTAATGGCAATACTATATATATAGATCATGGTTATGGCCTGGTTACCATGTATTGCCATATGGAAAAACTGAGCGTCAAAGAGGGCGATACCGTAAAAAAAGGGCAGCTTATCGGCCTGGTTGGTACAACAGGAAGATCTACAGGCCCTCACCTGCATTGGGGGGTCGCCCTTAATGGCAGCATGGTTGATCCACTAATTTTTATAGAAAGCGGTGAAGAGAAGTAATGGCATTTGTAGATCTTAGTGACGGCACAAAGATTCACTATATAAAAGAAGGTAACGGTGAGCAGGTTATAGTTTTTGTTCACGGCAATCTGGGGAACCATATCTGGTGGGAAGCCAGTATTGACAGGTTACCCAGCAGGTTCACCGCCTATGCGCTTGATCTGCCCGGCAGTGGTCATTCACCGGAAACAGGCATTCGCCATACCATTAAGTATCTCTCTGAAATTCTGGCAGGTTTTGTTGATACAATCGGACTGGAAAAAATCTTTCTTGTTGGGCACTCTATGGGCGGCGGCGTTTGTCAGCTATATGCCATGAATAATCCTAACAAGGTAAAAAAACTACTGCTGGTAAATTCAATGTCTGCAGAAGGATTTCAGAAACTCTGGGAAAGTGGCACAGAAAGATTGAGAACATTTATGTCAAGTTACGAGCAGTATCTTTCCGCTATGAACGGCATAGCCGCTTACTGCACAGAAGAGCAGATATTTAAACGGGCGATAACCCTAGGGCATAAATCTTCTGAGCAGGTCTATATGGAGCAACCTCAAACCATGTATGAAGCCAACTGGTTTGATCGTATTGAAGAGCTGGTTTGTCCTGTGCTTTATCTGTACGGAAAGGAGGATCAATTGCTGCCAATGGAACAGTGTGTGCGTACCGCTGATGCTATAACCGATTGTCGTCTGGTACTTCTTGATAATGCCTCACACTGCCCAATGGTTGAAGTACCCGATGTTGTTAATAACTATCTCGAAGATTTTTTCCAATAAATAATTATGTTTGATTATCCCGCCTATGTAGCCAAAAAGATTAAAGCTGCAAGAATTGCAAAAGGAGAAACTCAGCAGTGGCTCGCAGATAAGATGGGGCTTAGAAGGAGCAGTATTGCCAGATGGGAGAGTGGAAAAAATTCTCCGACCTTGGAAAATATGGCAAAGCTATCATCCATTCTGGACATTGATTTTTTTTCCGGTACCGAAAAAGACAAAAGAGAGAGTTCTCGCTGCACAACTCTCGATTTTGAGCTGGAGATGAAAAACACTACGAATGTTCGTGAAGTAATTGCATGTTTAAAAGAGTATACCTCTGGCTTAGGAATAGATTTTTTTCTTTATATGCAGACTTTTCGCGGAGATGTCAGCCATGACCCTAACGCCTTTATAATTACCGATATTGATCAGGAATGGCAGAAGCATTATCAACGATTTTCTCTGCAATCTTATGATCCTGTCTGGCATCATTGCTGGAATCGGGTTACTC
>QZLD01000225.1 GCA_004796385.1 Gammaproteobacteria bacterium
ACAAGCGCGAACAAGCCCCGTCTCTACCTGTTATGGTCTATCTTGAAAATGAGGTTAAAGAGCTTGCTGATGCTGAAGTCTACTTTGACAGCGAAAACCCTGACGCTGAAAAATCTATAGACCTGCTTTTGGGAACTCAGGGCTGGCGTCGATTTATTATTGTTAACTACAACGGCATAGCCAAAGATTTTGAAAAGGCTGCCAGAAGAGCCATGGCACAAATGGATCAGCGCGTTTACAAGACTCGCGCCAGAAAAGACGTACGGTTTTTAGCAGGTGCTGCGCCAGAAGGCTTGAATAAGATGAAGGGCATTAATGAACCACCTCCAATGGCTATGCCTATGGCAGCAATACCTCAGGATGATGCAAAAGCAGATATAGTAGAAGAGGCAGAGATCAATGCAGTCGTAGTTCCCCTACCGGATGAAATGAAGCAGGCAGATGAAGAGATACTTGCAACCCCACCGTTAGCAGAAAAACCGATGTTTGCTAAAAAAGAGGCTCAACGCATACATGACGGCAACTATATCAGGGAATATGCACATCAGGTCAGATTCAACAGACAACCCAATGACAGGGTCGATTTTACCGAAACTGTATACTGGAATGCAGGCATCAAAACCAACCCAAGAAACGGCAAGGCAACTGTTTCATTCGATCTATCCGACAATATAACCTCATTCAAGGTTATGGCAGATGCCTTCGGTAATAACGGAGCTTTAGGAAACGGCGCAACAAAAATTGAATCACTTGAACCGTTTTATATCGAGCCTAAACTGCCAACCACCATGACAGTTGGCGATATTCTTAAACTGCCGGTTAATCTGGTCAACTCTACCAAAAACGAGCTTGATAATGTATCTGTTGTTGTAAAAGGCAAAGGGCTGAGAATCAAACAGGCGCAAAAAACCAAACTAAAAGCAGGAGAACGCAAAAGAGTTATTGTCGAGATTACTGCCGATATGCCGGGAGATTATGACCTTACCATAAACTCAGCCGCAGGAACCTATACAGATAATATCAGCAGAAAGATAAAATTTGAGGCAAACGGCTTCCCGATGCAGTTCAGCAAAGGTGGACTCGTAAGCGCAGACAACAACGCTGAAATGGTTATTAATATGCCGGAATCATTTGAAATCGGCAGCGTTACCACCGAGGCAAAAGTCTACCCTTCCCCTCTTGCCAATATGGAAGATGCTCTGAATGCCCTGTTAAGACAGCCTCACGGATGTTTTGAGCAGACCAGCTCAACTAACTATCCGTTGGTAATGGCGCAACAGTATTTCACCACCCACACAGGTATCGCACCGGAGAAGATAAAAGAGGCGCAGGATCTTCTCGAAAAAGGTTATAAACGTCTCACTGGTTTTGAAAGCAAGGGCAAAGGCTATGAGTGGTTCGGCTATGATCCGGCGCACGAGGCACTTACCGCATATGGACTTATGGAATTTTCAGATATGTCGCAATTTATGCAGATAGATTCAGAAATGCTGCAAAGAACCCGTGAGTGGCTATTAAGCCGCAGAGATGGCAAAGGCGGTTTTAAAAGAAACCAGAAGGCACTCGATAGCTTTGGCGGTGCGCCTGAACCAACCACCAACGCTTACATAATCTGGGCGCTTCTGGAATCCGGTGAGTCTCCTGAAAAACTGCAAAAAGAGATTGCAGCCATAAAGAAAACCGCAGAAAAATCCAAAGACTCATATGTAATTGCACTGGCTGCCAATATTATGTATCTGGCAAATGATGCTGCTACAGGCGACAAATTCGCCAAGACCCTGGCTGGCAAAATGGATAAGGACGGAATGATAACAGGTGCAAATTCATCCATTACCAGATCATATGGAGATTCGCTAGAGGTAGAAACCACCTCACTTGCCATCCTCGCCTTTATGAAAAACAGCAAAAAATTTGCAGCAGATACCGAAAAGGCGATGAAGTGGCTCTTTAAAAAATGTGAATCAGGCAGATTCGGCTCTACTCAGTCCACTATTCTGGCTCTTAAAGCGATAAACGCCTATGACAAGGCACGCTCTAAACCGAAGAATCCCGGCAAACTGCAACTGGTAATCAATGGCAAAAACTTTGGTAAACCGCTGAGCTTCGACAAAGATAGCAAAGACGCCATCTTACTCCCTGACTTCAGCGCAGCCATAAGCAGCGGCAAACACAACATCAAGCTGATTATGACAGATGGCTCTGAAATGCCGTTTTCAATTGCCATTAAATACAAGACTGCACTACCAGCATCCTCAGATAAAACCTTTTTAACTCTGGATACAACCCTATC
>QZLD01000216.1 GCA_004796385.1 Gammaproteobacteria bacterium
CCGATACTCAAAACACTATGAAATAACAAAAGAACAACTAATCTGGCTTGCACAAAGAGTCGAGATGCTTAGGGAAATAACAGAAGAACTGTGCAAAGAAAGGATAGATAGTTATGGGAAGTGATGGTTGCTCAATGTTCTAGCCTGTAGAAACTTGAAGGATTGATTACATCTCTTTGCTCCCAATTTGTTATTGTCAAACTTTATGGTAGCTGATTTGTTTCAGTCCTGTGGGTAAAGATACATATTCGTCTACTGCATAAATTAAACTAGAACATATTTTGTTTCAACACCTTTTAAGTGAGCGTTGGTTTATTTCAAGATCAATGACCCCGACCCTAATGATCATCAGGCCATAGTGTCCCTTTAATATCTAAATAGGTGGTATCGTGTTATTATGTATGGCTTATCTTTTCTTCTTCTCGATAAGCTGGCATTCTCGCCTGTCGATTTTGTGATTTCAATCCATCTTCTATGAATTCATTTCATAACATCGACTTTTGACCCGACTGGATCTAATCCAATGGAAATACGAAATGAAGATAGAAATAATTACGTCTCGAAATTCAAAATTAAAGGAAACTGGTTTTGGTTCGCTGCTTGCTTGTGGCGATGTACTGGATTCTATAGAAAGGATGGGGCATTCAGTTTCAGTTACAATTTGTGAAACGCTTGAAGACCTGGAAAGTGTTGTTAGGCGAGCCCCGGATCTGGTAGTTTTGGCAGCGAAGTACATGCCAATTGAAGGGCGGGAAGATATGTGGTTTTCTGAGTATTTTGAACAAAACCACATCACATTTTCAGGATCAAATCGAGAAACACTTAAGTATGACTCAGATAAGGTCTTCGCCAAAGAACGCTTAACTAACTTAGGTATTAAAACCGCGAAATATTTTACGGCAATCCCCGATCAGTATAGGAGTGAAGAGGAGTTGCCGATTTTATTTCCGCTGTTTCTTAAGCCATTAGATGCCGCCAATGGAAATGGAATTGATGACAGCTCTTTTGTTGAAAACTTTTCCGAATTTAGAGAAAAAGTATTGTCTTTATATAAGATATACAAACAACCGGTGTTGGTAGAAGAGTATTTAAGTGGAAAAGAATTTACGGTGGCAATCATTAAGAATAGGGGTGGGGAAATATCAATATCTGCAATAGAAATAGCTCCTCCTGAATCTTCAGGGGGGTTAAAGATACTTGGAGCCGCCGCAAAGATGAGTGATACAGAAACGCTTAAAAAAATCGAACGTCATGATATGGATTCTGTCAATGAACTTGCCGTAGCGTCTTTTCAGGGGTTAGGAGCTCGAGGATTTGGCCGGATTGATGTAAAGATGGACGGTCTCGGGATTTGCTATTTTATGGAAGCTAATTTGGTTCCTGGAATGAATCATGGCACAAGTTACTTTCCTCGAGCATGTGAAATCGAAAATAAAATGTCATATGATGATGTAATTAAATTCATACTGGATGAGTGTTTGCAAAGAGTTGGTGTTGAAAAGGGATTTAACAGAAAGCTTAAGCTGGATGCAGCAAGCTGCGCTGTCTAGCTTGGTATTAGATCAATGAGGTGTGCGGCTGAGCAAGGTAGATAATTTCAGCGGGTGAGAATCCCTCTCCGGCAAGGCAGGTCAGCCACCGGATAGCGAGCATCGGGCAGGCGGAGGTAACTCCAAATGTTGTCTCGTTCCTACTCTGCGAGTGGGAACGCATATGCACAGAGAGGGTATGAATTCCCGCGTACAACGAGGGAACTAGTAAAAAAGCAAAGGAAAGAGTTTTGGGGTTGTAGGGGGGAATGTTAGGCGTTGGGCTGTATTGGGTTGAGTTGAGGAAGCAATTCGCCTCCGCCGTGCTATACCGGCGAACATGCCTTGTCGTATTATGTCGATTTTATGAAAAAAGCCAGAATTTGATGGGGATTTGAAAGATATACAAAAGCCGTCATTCCCGCCTTCGCACACTACTGTCCGGGGAAAAGTTTATTGAATAGTGCAAAGCAATATGGCTCTTTGCTTTTAAGCTATAGCTGTAATAATAGACTTAAAACTCCGTTCGCCCTGAGCGC
>QZLD01000339.1 GCA_004796385.1 Gammaproteobacteria bacterium
AAATGCAAAATGAAAGGTCAGAAAAAGATAAAAGTTTGTAAAAAATTTGTAAAAAGTTATTTTTTATCCCTAACCCCAAACAATAACCCCAAGCTTGTATTCTTGGCAATATCAACAAATGAATTCATATATGGCGTTTGCAGATCTTTTTCTCTTATTGCTGCATACAATGTTCCCCAATAACCACCTTTACCAAGATCAACTGCAGCCACCCTATTACGCTCAATATATTCATGAATAGCCCAGCTTGGCAAAGACGCAATGCCACAATTACTATTCACTAACTGTATCATCATAATTGTCATCTCAGCTGTACGACTCTCTTTTGGAGTGACTCCAGCAGGATCGAGAAAGCCTCTGTATATATCAAGTCTTTCTCGATCAACTGGATAGGTTATCAATGTTTCATCTTCCAAATCCTCGGGGACAACAAATCCTTTTTCAATAAATTTATGCCCCAAGGGAACAGCAAGCTGCATCTTAAAATCAAAAAGCGGCAGAAAAGCTATTCCGTCAATATCAACCGGATCTGAAGATACAACAAGATCAAGCTTTCCATCTAATAGCGCAGGAAAAGGATCAAATGCAAAACCAAATGAAAGATCTAAAGAAACCTCAGGCCAATCAATTTTAAAATTGTCCATTGATGGAATTAACCATTCAAAACAGCTATGACACTCAATAGCAATATGCAACCTCCCTGAAGTTCCAAGTGATATCTGTTTTAGCTCTTTTTCTGCATCTAAAACAAGCGGAATTATTTCATTCGCTAACTTCAACAGTGATTCTCCAGCTGGAGTTAACTTTAACGGTCGAGATTTTCTAAAGAAAAGTTCTGCGTTAAATGTTTCTTCAAGGTTCTTAATTTGATGAGAAAGTGCTGATTGTGTAACACACAAAGCATCAGCCGCAGCTGATAGTTTTTTATGCGTATTAATAGCCTGAATTGACCTTAGATGCCTAATTTCTAAATACATTTGCTTCTCTTCTTTTGATTCTCTTAGTTTTTACACACTATATGTTTAAAAAATAACATGAATGAAATTCATAATAAACATGAAATATTCAACATTGATTCAACATAAACATGAGCACATAATTTGTCAATCTACTTAAAAAAACTAATTACGGATATAAAAATGGCAAAAACTCATATTTTAGGTTTCCCAAGAATTGGAAAAAACAGGGAATTAAAAAAAGCGCTTGAATCATACTGGAAACAGGAAATTGATTTCTCAAGCCTAAACTCAACTGCTTCAGAAATCAGAAGAGAAAATATTAAAACCCAACAAGATGCTGAACTCGATTTCATCACAGTAGGAGATTTCTCTTTTTATGATCAAGTTCTCGATATGTCGGCTCTATTAGGGGTTATTCCAGAAAGATTTGGTGGAGCTGAAAACACCATTTCAACAGAAACATATTTTAGAATGGCACGTGGAAGAGCTGGCCCCGGAGATGATTTTAGGGCATGTGAAATGACTAAATGGTTTGACACAAACTACCATTATCTAGTGCCAGAATTTGAAGCTAACACAGACTTTAAATTATCTTCAAATAAAATCTTTGATGAGATTGAAGAGGCAAAGAAAGTTGTTGATGCAGAGAAGGTCAAACCGGTAATCATTGGTCCCCTTACATATCTTTGGCTGGGAAAAACCTTTAATAATGAAGTTTCCAAGTTGGATTTGCTAAAAAAACTTATCCCAATATATGGTGAACTATTAAATAAACTTGCTGATACAGGTGTTGATTGGGTTCAGATTGATGAACCAATTCTTGTTCTTGACCTACCAATAGAATGGAAGCAAGCCTTTGAATCAACTTATAGCATTCTGCAACATAGCAAAGTTAAAAAACTAATAGCAACCTATTTTGCTGGACTTGAAGATAATTTAAACCTTGCAACAAACTTACCGATTGAAGGGATACACATTGATGCCGTATCTGATACGAATCAATTAGATGTTGTTGCAGATCACCTTTCACTACATAAAGTTTTATCGGTCGGTCTGATTGAGGGGAGAAACATCTGGAAAGATGACCTCAATCAGGCTCTTAAATCACTTGATAATGTTGCTGAAAAATTCCAGGATAATCTATGGGTAAGCAGCTCTTGCTCTCTGCTACATACCCCCGTTGATCTTGATCTTGAGAATAATCTTGATAAAGAAATAAAAAAATGGCTTTCATTTGCTACTCAAAAAACCTATTCCGTAGGATTATTAGGCAAAGCTATAAATAATGGTATTGATGCAGTTAAAACTGATTTGGAATCTAACTATACAACAATCCAATCCAGGAACAATTCTGAATTAATAAATAATAAAGATGTTGCAAACAAAGTAGCAAACATATCAGAGAAAATGAAAAACAGGGCAAGTCCATTTATCCAAAGGATTGCTATTCAAAAAGAACGTTTCAATCTGCCACTTTTTCCAACAACAACTATAGGCTCATTTCCACAAACAGACGAAATTAGAAAAGCTAGAAGAGATTTTAAGAATGGCAACATATCAACTACCGAATATAACAAAAAAATGAAGAAGGAAATCTCTTATGCAGTAAAAATGCAAGAGGAGTACGGAGTTGATGTTCTTGTTCACGGAGAAGCAGAACGTAATGACATGGTTGAATACTTTGGAGAACAACTAAATGGTATAGCTGTATCTGACTTTGGATGGGTTCAAAGCTACGGTTCACGCTGTGTGAAACCGCCGATTATCTACGGTGATATTGAACGTCCAAAAACAATGACAGTTGACTGGATCACTTATGCGCAATCACTAACAAAAAAACCAATGAAAGGGATGCTAACAGGCCCGGTAACAATACTCAACTGGTCTTTTGTAAGAAACGATCAACCACTATCAGAAACATGTGATCAAATTGCACTTGCTATCCGCGATGAGGTACTTGATCTTGAAAAAGCTGGTATAGGTATCATTCAAATAGATGAAGCAGCATTAAGAGAGGGGCTACCATTAAGAAAATCAAAGTGGAAAAAATATCTTACCTGGGCAGTCGATTCATTCAAAATATGTGCCAATGGAGTTAGAGATGAAACTCAGATACATACCCATATGTGCTACTCTGAATTTAACGATATTTTAGACTCAATTGCGGCAATGGATGCAGATGTTATCACTATCGAAACATCACGCTCAAACATGGAGCTACTTGATGCTTTTGCTGAGTTCGATTATCCAAACGAAATAGGTCCAGGGGTGTATGATATTCATTCGCCTGTTATACCTGAGTGCAAAGATATGGAAGATTTGATTAAAAAAGCAATTCAGTATATCCCAAAAGATCGTATTTGGATAAATCCTGACTGTGGGCTCAAGACCCGAAACTGGAAAGAGGTAACACCAGCAATTACAAATATGGTTAAAACTGCCTCAATTTTGAGGAATTGTTTGTAAGAACTTCAACTCGTTATAAAGACTAAGGGCACGGCACGCCGTGCCCATTACTCGCAACTAATTTTACTGCCCATACTTTTTCAATAGCATTTTTGCTCTCTCAGACCCA
>QZLD01000209.1 GCA_004796385.1 Gammaproteobacteria bacterium
ACCACTATAGTCTTACCGCTTACCGAAATCAGACCGCGCTCTTCAAGGTCTTTCAATACTCTACCCACCATTTCGCGTGAGCAGCCTACTATTCTGCCGATTTCCTGACGAGTGATTTTTATCTGCATGCCATCAGGATGCGTCATAGCATCGGGCTCTTTACAAAGATCAAGCAGGGTTCTGGCAACACGTCCGGTTACATCAAGAAATGCCAGATCTCCAACTTTACGACTGGTGTTTCTTAGTCTGTGGGCCATCTGCGAAGCTAATGCGTGAAGAATTTTGGGGTCTTCGGCTGATACCTGATGAAAACGAGAATAACTGATTTCCGCCAGCTCTACTGCCGATCTTGTTCTTACCCAAGCACTTCTGTTACCTTCATCTTCAAAAAGGCCCATTTCACCAAAGAAATCGCCGGGATTAAGATAAGCCAATACAATTTCATGACCCTCTTCATCTTCGATAAGAACACTTACCGAACCTTCGATAATATAATAAAGTGCATCCGGCTTATCACCAGCATAAATAATTACACTTTTTGCAGGGTAATGTCTTCTGTGGCAATGCTTAAGAAATTCGTCTATCGAAGGATCGCCTGTGCGTGGCATTGTTGGAGTTAGTTTTGGCATCCCATCCACCTTTATATTTTCAACCTGATTAGAAACGGACAGCATCAAAATAACACTGCAGGATTCATGTCTGATAAATATAGTACAGTAATCGGAATATTTCTATCTATTAACAAGTATGTTTATGAATATTATTCTTTTTATATCAACGATGATGTTTTCTGGCATATTGCGATATGGCTCTTGGGTTATACCCTCTGACAAGCTGACCATCAATAATCATTAAAGGAACTCCTCGTCCTCCGAGTTGATCAAACTCTCTTCTTCCTATAGCGGACTTGTTAATATCATATCCTATATATTCAATATCTAATTTATTAAGGTGATTTATTGCTTTTCTGCAGTAACCGCATTGATCTGTTGCATATAAAACCACCTTCCCATTATATGATTCAATAATTTGTGTTTCGCCCCCACCCCTTGTTACCAGTGCAATAAATACCAGTAAGCAAAATGAAACTATTATCATATTTCTCATATATTCTTCCCTTTTAATTTCTCTTTATTTCAGATCAGGCAACGGAATTTTAATATCAACCACTTTCCAACTTATACCTGAAAGCTGCAAAACCAATCTGCTTCTTTCAGGGTTATCGTTTTCTATCCAGACTGTAACGGAGTTGTATGAATTGTATGAATAGGAGGCATTTTTAAAATAGTCTTTATCTTTCTCTTTGCCGGAAAGGTATTTTCTACCATCAATAAATGCAGCAAGTCCTTTTGGTGTTATTACGGAATCAACTATGTTATCAACTGCAGATGCCGTAAATTTAGCAGCAATATCAACCAGCGCATTTTTACGTTTGCCCTTGGGAAGATTATCATCCATTGCTGAGACTATCTGCGCCTTAATATTTTGCCTTAATTGATTGAAGTCTATAAGCTCTTCGAGTCTCTTGTCATCATTTTCTACGATAGCCTTGTTTATAGAAGAAACCGTCATACGAGGAGTAACAACCCAAAAACCGCCAACCAAAACCAGCAATATCACTATAAATACGATTATCTTTTTCATTAATTTTCCAAGTTAAATTTTTTACAGCGTTCCATTAATAAATACCAACGAAGGAATAGAAAAATCTTTTATCTGCTCAATCATTACACGACTTAATGATGCAAGCGGCATCTCGATTCTGAATATATTGGTTAATGGAATATCGAGCACATTGCTAATAACAACCCTGATAAAACCACCATGACCAACAAGTAAAATTCTTTTACCGCAGTTTTCTGCAACAAGCCTGTTCCATGCAGGAATTACTTTTTGTTGATACTCAATAAAATTTTCGGCTCCGGGCGGCATATTATTAACAGGGTCTTGTTTAAAACTTTTTACTGAACCACTATCTGCACTTTCAATTTCGTTTTCGGTTTTGCCTTCCCACTCACCAAAAGAAATTTCAGAAAATTCATTAAATACCTGCAATTCCACGCCATACTTTTCTGCAAGATTTCTGGCATATTCACAGCATCTTTTCATAGGTGATGTCACAACAAGATCCCAGTGACATTCGCCACCTAGAGTTGCATCCATCTGTTTTTTACCAAGCTCGGAAAGCGGATCATCAATATTACCACGAAAACGATTGCCACCAAGCGGCTCGCCATGACGTATCAAATCGATTGTTGTAATCTCTCTTTCCTGATTCATGTTTTACTGTTTATACCTTCTTAAAGATAAGATCCCAGACACCATGCCCGAGTCTTTCGCCTCGTTTTTCAAATTTGGTTTTTGGTCTGTAATTCGGCCTGGAGGCATATTGGTTTTCGCCAGCACTATTTTTATACAAAGCGGATGCAGACATTACCTCCAACATCTGTTCTGCATAATTCTGCCAATCGGTCGCCATATGCAGAACACCTCCGGGTTTCAACCTTTTGGCGACTAACTCAACCCATTCCGGTGAAACAATGCGTCTTTTGTGATGACGCTTTTTCGGCCACGGATCAGGAAAATAGAGTTGCAGACGCTTCAGTGAATCCGGCTGAATGTTTTTCTCCAGAATATCCACTGCATCAGCCTCAATAACCCTAAGATTATGCAAACCAAACTCATCTGCCAGAGCCATCAACTTACCTATTCCGGGACGGTGAACCTCTATTCCAAAAAAGTTTTCATCAGGATTTTCCTGAGCCATCTGCGCCAGAGAAACTCCGTTACCAAAACCTATCTCTACAACAACCGGGTTGTTGTTATCAAATATGGCATTAAAATCAAAAGGCTCACCTGTTGTCTTTAGCTCATACTTTTCCGCAAACTGCTCTAGCGCATTTTTCTGTAAAGCGGTTATTCTGCCGGAACGACGCACAAAGCTGCGTATTTTACGCTCCGGCAGAATATTCTGGTCTTTTTCCATAATTTAAAAAATTGTGCCGTCAATTGGTGATGATGCACTGGCAAAACGTTTGCGAGGAATTCTTCCTGCAAGAAATGCCTCCCTACCGGCCTCTATCGCCTTTTTCATTGCAGATGCCATTAATACCGGATCTTTAGCTCCGGCAATCGCGGTATTCATAAGCACGCCATCGCAACCAAGCTCCATTGCTATAGCCGCATCTGAAGCAGTACCAACTCCAGCGTCCACGATAATCGGCACAGCTGCATTCTCAATTATTGTCAGAATGTTATACGGATTTCTGATTCCAAGACCTGAACCAATAGGTGCAGCCAGAGGCATAACCGCAACACAACCCATATCTTCAAATTCCTTAGCAATAATCGGGTCATCATTGGTGTAGACCATAATATCGAAATCATCTTTGAGAAGAGTTTCTGCAGCCTTAAATGTCTCCATTACATTGGGGAAAAGGGTCTTCTGATCACCAAGCACCTCAAGTTTTACCAACTTATGTCCATCAAGCAGTTCACGGGCAAGACGACAGGTTCTTATGGCATCTTCTGCATTAAAACAGCCGGCTGTATTTGGCAAAATGATGTATTTTTCCGGCGGAACAACATCCAGCAGATTAGGTTCACCTGGATTCTGTCCGATATTTGTTCTACGAATTGCCACAGTTACCATCTCTGTACCGGATTCTTCTACGGCATCTTGTGTTTCCTGCAGATCTTTGTATTTTCCTGTTCCGACAAGTAGTCTCGATGAATACTCCTTACCGGCAATTACCAGAGGCTTATCGCTCATTTTTCTCTCTCTTGTGTGGTTATGATTTCAGCCGCCGCCGACTGCGTGAATTATCTCTACCCTGTCACCATCGCAAAGGGCATGTTGATTATGTTCAGACTTGGGAATTATCTCAAGATTAACCTCAACCGCATAACGGCGATTTTCCAGCTGCAGCTCTGCAATAATATCGGCAATAGTAAATCCCGAATCAAACTGCTTCTCTTCTCCGTTAACTGTTATCTTCATCAATCTTTTCTTCAAGTTTTTCGTCAAACCGCTCTTCGACCTTCTCTTCAAAATAGTACAGCCCTACTCCGGCTCTCATTTTGCCTTCGCCCTCAACCTCTTTATTAACATCACGGTCATATTGAGCAAGCCAGGTATTTACAAGCTCCATACAGGTTTGCAGCTGCATATTACTTAAGGCCCGAATCTCTTTCAATTTATCCTTGGGAAGGTTGTCATAGGCTACCGTCTGCTGAAAGAAGTTGTTGTCGCCCTCTTTATCCAGATTTCGTTTGATTGTCCCTATAAGATCAGCTGCTGCATCACCCATGATCTCAATCTTCTCGGTTTCACCCTGCTTGGGAATGTAAGATCGCTGACTCAGGGTTATAAGATTGTCTGCAGATACATTTACCGCACCGACACGTTTAAGCTCATCCAGCATGGCTCTGCCGGGAACATCGCCACTATACAATCTCACCAATTCTATAAAGCTATATTCACCTTCATCAAAACTCAACTCTCTGGGGGCACCGCTATCGTCCATAAAACGCGGATCAGCCACCCAACCACGAATTACCTTAACCGCGCGATTATACCCTTTCTCTTCACTTACTTCCGGCTGATCAATCTCCTGAACTCTGGCAACCTCTTTTCTGCTTAATCCGGTTATGATTGCCACCCTTGAAACCGTCTGTTTGCGCCCTTCTATCTTGAAATCGTTTGTTGCAACATCAACATAAACGTGTTTGGCAATCTGAGTAAAGGCACTATAGGGCACATCATTTTTTAACAAAATATGAACAAGTGGACGTAAAAGCTTGAAAACAGCCTTTGTCAGAGTACTTTTTACTTTTTCCATACTATTTGGAAAACCTCGATACAGTAAAAACCGCCAATTATAATATTATTTTCCAGTGTTGCCATAAAAATTAAAAAAGAGTCTTTCCGATAGTGGTTTACGTTTGACTCGCACGGCATCTGCACCGGGAATACCAATAGGTAACATAACCCTGGCAACTTTTGATTCAGGAATATGCAATAACTCAGCAATCTCACCTGCTCTACCTTTCATTCTAAGCCAACCGTCAATCCAGACCGATGCCAACCCCAAACCACTAATGGCAAGCAGCATATTTTCTACTGCGGCAGCGCAATCTTCGATCTGAAAAGAGTGGTTTTCCAAAACATTTTCCGGCTCTTTGTCAATTACACAAACAATATATGCCTGAGCAGTAACCATAGCCTGATTACAACCTTTCATAGCTGCTATTTTGCCGATAATATCTTTATTTGTTATTGCAATAAAATCTGTAGTCTGCTGATTTTTACCCGATGGAGCGCTTGCTCCTGCAGAAATGATTTTTTCAAGGGATTCATGAGGAATAGAGATATCTTTAAATCGACCTCTATAGCTGTGCCTTTCTGAAAAAACATCAAAAAGATTCATAATGTTTTACTCTCCTACTATAAAAATTGTTCACTGAGCCAGAATCTTTCGTTAGAATGAGGACAAAATTTATTTTATGTATTTGGATACATATGTATTTTTTATAGTGTTTGGTTACTATAATGTAATACAATTATGTTTTTCAAGGATTATTTTGCTATTGCAGATAAATATCCCTGTTTTATTATTGAGGAGAAACAATGTCTTTACGTCATGCGATTATGGTTGATCTATGGAGAGAGGACGGAACCGGATATGAAATTGCCAAAAGATTTCAGGAAGGTTTCGGTTTCAGTTGGAAAGCTTCACATCCGCAAATTTATACCGAACTGAAAAAGCTAACCGATCTTGGCTGGGTTGAATTTAAAAAAGTGGAACAGGAACATAAACCGGCAAAGAAAATCTACACCCTAACGGAAGATGGTTTAGAAGCCCTGAAAGAGTGGATTGATACCCCGGTTGATATCGCCCCTATCCGCGATGCCTTTCTAATAAAAATGGCGGCCGGAAGCCTTGCGACACCAAAGCTCTTTTTAGAAGAGGTGCGAGAAAGAAAAGTCATCTCTGATGAAAAGTTGAAATACTTTAAGAAAATCGAAGAGGTAATGCAGAAAGAAACCGGCAAAGGAAATCCTGAAGTTGAATTTCCGTTTCTCTCCTTAAGAGCCGGAATTTTGACCTTCGAGGCATACTCTCATTGGTTTGATGAAGTTATTGAATATCTTGAAGGCCTTTAAATAAGCTACAAAGGAGGTTGATAATGCGTTGCAGAATTTTTTTTATATTATTGCTTGTTTCCGTTAGCGGTTGCACAGGCAGCCTTAAAGGAGATGTTTATTCCAGGGGAGATGCCAGAAAGATTCAGCAAGTAAAATTGGGAGAAGTTGTCGCCATCAGGGAAGTCGCAATTGAAGGCAGAAGAAGTGCTGTTGGCGAGTTAGGCGGAGCTGTCATTGGCGGAATTGCCGGTGGTTCTGTGGGAAAAGGCAGGGGCAAATCAATAATGACTACCATAGGGGTTATTGTTGGAGGAATTATCGGCAGTAATATTGAGGAAGCTGCTACATCTGCTAACGGAATCGAACTCACAATCAAGCTTGATAACGGAAATGCGATAGTAGTTGTTCAGGAAAAAGGACAAGAAGAATTCAGAGTGGGTGCAAAAGTTAAGATTGTGAGTGTTAACGGTAATTCACGGGTATCTTTATTATAAATTTACACAAAAGGGTCGGCATAGATATGGATAATTTGCTGAAAGAGATAGCGACAAAAGTAAAAGAAGCAGAAAAAATTCTTTTTATAACAGGAGCGGGAATGTCCGCCGATTCAGGCTTACCTACATATAGAGGAATTGGTGGCCTTTATGATGATAATAATACAGAAGATAACATACCTATAGAAACTGCAATATCCGGAGATATGCTTCGCAGAAAACCGGAGATAACATGGAAGTACCTGCTGCAGATCTCTCGCTCCTGCAAAGGAGCATCCTTTAATGATGGTCACAGAGTGCTGGCCGAAATAGAAAAAAGCAAACCGCAAACATGGATTCTCACACAAAATATCGATGGATTTCACAGAGCTGCCGGCTCTAATAACGTTATTGAAATTCACGGCTCACTGGAAAAAATCAGCTGCATGAATTGCAGTTACAAAGGTGCTGCGGACGATCTGGATGTAGATATGGATAACCTGCCGCCGTACTGCAACTGTGGAGGGGTAATTCGTCACGATGTTGTTCTATTTGGCGAACAGTTACCGGAGGCGGAGATAAATAAACTATACGATGTCCTGCAGAATGGTTATGACATGGTCTTTTCCATTGGAACAACCAGCGTTTTTCCTTATATTGCCCAACCGGTAATGCTGGCAAAACAGAAAGGCATTACTTCAGTTGAGATTAATCCGGGAGAGACAGAAGTCTCTTCACTGGCAGATTATCGCATTAAAACAGGGGCATCAGAGGCACTAAGAAAAATCTGGGGTTATGCACAAATATAACATTGATGGACTACTAACTGTCTTTCTTGTTTTCTACCAAAAATACATCGTAAAGCATATTTGCAACCAATTCCCTTAACAATTTTGAATTAATACCGGTTGCCTCGCCTTGAGGCAACCAACCCTTAACTCCGGATGATCTTCTTCTGTCATAAAAACTGACCGGAGCAGAAATGACCATAATTCCAGTAAAATCGAAAGATTTTTTAACCCTTTTCATCTGCCATGCAGGACAGATCAGAATAATATTGCTTACCTTTTTACTCACAAGAATATTATGAGAGTTTACCGCATGCTCGTATGGCGAAACACTATTTGGATCAAGCCAGATTTGGGTAATTACCCCAAAATCATCCTCAAGAATCTGCTTCATTATTTCAGCGCGGGAACTGCCTGATACATCCGTCTGCCCACCGGAAACAATAATCGGCAAACCACTACTCTTGTGGATAAAACTGGCGTATTTAAGACTGGCAAGCGTTTGTTGATCTATAGTTTCATTCTTTTCAAATATATTTTTGTTTTTATTAAGTTCCCCATACTCAAGCGCCGACAGATTTCTACCGCTACCAATAACAACGATCGCCTGAACATTAGCATTTATGGCTTTCTGTAGCGACAAAGGAGATTCAGGCTCCAGTGAGTCGGCAAGAATATGAGTACTAATTGGGACAGATATTAAATAGAGCGTTATTAATCCGGAAATTATCAGGCTATAACCGATTCTGCGCCAAGCTACAACTGCTATAAGCCCGAAAAGAATAAGGAGACATGAGAGGCCGGGAGGTAAAAAGATCCAATCGATTATATCTGAGAGCATTGCTATTCCGTTTTTATTGTTATAGAAAAATTATAGTCTCTTAAAGCTCTATTTAACAGTGACGTGACTCAATAATCAAATCATCTGTTGCCGATAAGTAATATTTTTTATTTTTTACACCGACTTGAAAGTTATCGCTCTTGCCCCCAACTACTTTTGAGCGCGGGGAAATTATTGTAATATCAAACTTTTCTCATTCCGGTAATCTTTTCAATTCTCAAAAGTCGGAGGCAATTGTGGAACAATTCCGAGGAACAACTATTCTATCTATAAGGCGGGGCGATAAGGTCGTGATTGGCGGCGACGGCCAGGTATCGCTGGGCAACACTGTAATGAAGGGTAATGCCCGTAAGGTAAGACGTCTGTTTAAGGATCAGGTAATTGCAGGATTTGCCGGCGGTACAGCAGATGCTTTTACTCTTTTTGAAAGATTTGAGGGAAAGCTGGAAAAACACAGCGGCAATCTGGTGCGAGCTGCAGTAGAAATGGCAAAAGACTGGCGCACAGACAGAATGCTGCGAAAACTGGAAGCACTTTTATGCGTTGCAGATAAAGAAGCTTCTCTCATCATTACTGGAAATGGTGATGTTATTGAGCCGGAAAACAATGTAATGGCGATAGGTTCCGGCGGTGCCTTTGCTCAATCTGCAGCAATTGCGCTTCTGGAAAACACAGACCTTCCTGCAAGAGATATCGTCGAAAAAGGACTGGAGATAGCTGCAGGAATCTGCATCTACACCAACCAAAACCGCACTATTGAAGAACTGGATGCCATTGAGAAGTAATCCTGAAAAAACTGAAATTAAATTTAAAGAGAAAAATCATGTCTGAGATGACCCCGAAAGAGATAGTACAGGAACTTGATAAACATATTATTGGTCAGGATAAAGCAAAGCGCTCAGTTGCTATTGCACTGCGTAACCGCTGGAGAAGAATGCAACTGGACGAAGATCTGCGTAACGAGATCACTCCAAAGAATATTCTTATGATCGGCCCAACAGGGGTAGGTAAAACAGAAATCGCCAGAAGGCTCGCTAAACTTGCCAACGCACCATTTATAAAAATTGAAGCAACAAAGTTTACTGAAGTTGGTTATGTTGGACGCGATGTCGAGTCCATAATCCGCGATCTTGCGGATATCTCCGTAAAAATAACCCGTGAAGAAGCGATTCGTAAAGTAGAACATAAGGCTGAAGATGCCGCCGAAGATCGTATTCTGGATATTCTTTTGCCGGAAGCGGAAATAACAGAATGGGAAGAGGACAGTGGTCAAAAAGAATCCGCCACACGTCAGAAGTTTCGTAAAAAGCTGCGCGAAGGCGATCTGGATGGTAAAGAGATAGAAGTTGATGTTAATGTAGCACCGATTGGTGTTGAAATTATGGCGCCTCCGGGAATGGAGGATATGACCAACCAGTTACAGAGTATGTTTCAGAATATCTCCGGCAACAAGAAAAAGACCCGCAAACTAAAAATCAAAGATGCTCTCAAGATCCTTAAAGAGGAAGAGGCATCTAATCTTATTAATGAAGACGACATGAAGATTCGTGCCATTCAGAATCTTGAGCAAAATGGCATTGTCTTTCTGGATGAAATCGACAAGGTTGCCAAAAGATCCGAGCATGGCGGCGATGTTTCCCGCGAAGGGGTACAACGCGATTTGCTGCCATTAGTTGAGGGTTGTACAGTCTCGACCAAATACGGCATGGTTAAAACCGATCACATCCTCTTTATTGCCTCCGGTGCATTCCATCTGGCAAAACCTTCCGATCTGATACCTGAACTGCAGGGCAGGTTGCCGATCAGAGTTGAATTGATGCCACTGTCGACAGAAGATTTTGTAAGAATCCTTACCGAACCTGACGCCTCCCTGACAGAGCAATACAGAGCCCTTCTTGATACCGAAAAGTATAACCTGGAATTTACTCCGGATGGAGTCGATAAAATCGCAGAGGTAGCCTGGCAAGTAAATGAGAAGACAGAAAATATCGGTGCCAGACGTCTGCATACCGTTATGGAAAGGTTACTGGAAGATATATCGTTTAAAGCCGGTAGTGAAACGGTAGAAAAAATCTGGATTGATGCAGCCTATGTTGAGTCACAACTATCAGAATTGGTAGAGGATGAAGATCTTAGCCGTTATATACTATAACGGTTAAGATTTACTTGCAGATGAAGGATGAGAAAACCCACTTTGGCTTTAGCGAGGTAAGCAGTCGCGACAAGGCGGGGATGGTTGCCTCAGTCTTTAATTCCGTCGCAGACAAATACGACCTGATGAATGATCTCATGTCATTTGGTCTGCACCGACTCTGGAAAGATTTTGCCGTATCACTCTGCCACATAAAAAAAAGCGACATCATACTCGATCTGGCGGGTGGCAGCGGTGATATGACCCTGAGAATGCACACTGCCCTCGGCAAAAAAGGGCAGATAATCCTCTCCGATATTAACCGCAATATGCTGGAGCAGGGACGCGATAAACTCCTCGACAAAGGCATTTTCAGCAATATATGTTTTTGTCAGATAGATGCTGAAAAAATCCCCTTCCCCGATAACAGCTTCGACTGCATTACCATTGCCTTTGGCCTTAGAAACGTAACTAACAAAAAATTGGCGTTACAAGAAATATTGCGGGCGCTACGTCCCGGTGGTCGTGCGATAATCCTGGAATTCTCCAGATTAAATATCAAACCTCTACAAAAACTCTATGACCACTACTCATTTAAGATATTGCCGCAAATAGGAAAACTGGTAGCGCAAGATGGCGACAGCTACAAATATCTGGCGGAATCAATCAGAGTACACCCTGATCAGGCAACACTAAAGACAATAATGGAAGATGCAGGCTTTGAAATGTGCGACTATCACAACCTTAGTGGCGGGATAGTGGCTGTACATAGGGGCTATAAATTATGACGCCAATAAGAAATATCAAACGCGGCCTGCGCCTGATTCATATAGCTCTTATTCTGCTTAAATATGGACTGGATGAGATCGTCTTTGCCACTCATCTTTTGCGCCCGGTAAGATTTATCGCCATTTTTTCACCTTGGTTCCTGAAAAACAGATACGGAAAAAACAGGAACAGCGAGATTCCGCTTGGCAAGAGGATTCGTCTGGCACTGGAAGAGCTGGGGCCGGTATTTGTGAAATTTGGTCAAACTCTCTCCACCCGCCCCGATCTGTTGCCGGAAGAGATTGCCCGTGAGCTGGCACTATTACAAGATCAGGTGCCACCATTTGCAGGTGAAAAGGCGCAGGAAATCGTCGAGCGCTGCCTGAAAAAACCAGTAAGCGAACTCTTTGACAGCTTTACTATAGAGCCATTGGCATCAGCATCGGTAGCACAAGTTCACAGCGCCACAATGCCGGATGGCGAAAATGTTGTCGTTAAGATAATTCGCCCCGGAATACAAAAGATAATACAAAGAGATATTGATCTGCTCTACGCAATAGCATCTCTTGCCGAAAAGTACTGGGTTCACGGCAAAAGATTGCGTCCGGTCGCTGTGGTTTCAGAGTTTGAAAAATATATCTTTGACGAACTGGATTTACAGCGTGAAGCCGCAAATGCTTCGGAACTGCACCGCCGTTTTCAAGGTTCCGATTCTCTTTATATCCCCAAAATCAACTGGAGTTACACCCGCAAAAATGTATTGGTAATGGAAAAGATCTCCGGTATTCCGGTTAGCCATATCGAAGAGCTGAAAAAACACAATACCAATCTGGAACTGCTTGCCAAAAGAGGTGTTGAAATATTTTTTACCCAAGTATTTCGCGACAACTTTTTTCATGCAGATATGCACCCCGGCAATATCTTTGTCGATATTATCAATCCGCAAGACCCAAAGTATATCGCCATCGACTTTGGCATAGTCGGCAGCTTGAGCCCCTCCGACAAACGCTATCTGGCAGAAAACTTTGTCGCCTTCTTTAACCGTGACTATCAACGAGTAGCGCAACTACATATCAAGTCCGGCTGGGTGCCGCCGCAAACAAGGGTAGATGAATTTGAAGGTGCGATAAGATCCGTCTGCGAACCGATAATCGGCAAACCGCTGGCAGAGATATCCTTCGGACTATTGCTGCTCAACCTCTTTACCGCCGCCAGAAGATTCGATATGGAGGTACAACCGCAGTTGGTTCTGTTGCAAAAAACACTTCTGAATATTGAAGGACTCGGGCGTTCACTCTATCCCGAACTTGATTTATGGCAAACCGCAAAACCGTTTATGGACAAATGGATGCAAGAGCAGTTAGGTCTGCCACATCTAATCTCATCCATAAAAGAGAACCTGCCGTACTGGATCGAAATGCTGCCGGAGCTACCGAATCAGATTGGTGAGGCACTTATGACAGCCGCTCACAACAACGAGATTCTGGAAAGACAAACCGCCGAAATAAACCAGCTAAAACAACAGACAAAAATAGAAAACCGTAGAATAAAGCAGGTAATATCCGGTGCTATTCTTACAATTCCGGCGGCAATACTTGTCTCGCAGAGTGAATACACTACAATTGGGTGGATGGTTGGAATTGCAGGTGTGCTCTCTATGTTGTGCAGCATCTTTTACGGTAAGTCAAAATAAAAATATTGCGGCAAGTCAGAAAAATCGGGAAAAATCATGGCAGCAACGGAAAAACAGATCTCAGGTAGCGGAACCCTATATATAGTCTCGGCTCCATCCGGAGCGGGTAAAACCAGCTTGCTGGAGGTGCTTATTGAATCCGACGGCAATCTGTTTTTATCTGTTTCCCATACCACCAGAGCTATGCGTAGCGGCGAAATCGGCGGCAAAAATTACCACTTTGTTTCTCAGGAAGAGTTCTTCACCATGCGTGATCATGGCGAGTTTCTGGAACATGCACAGGTATTTGACAACTATTACGGCACCTCAAAAAGCTTTATCGAAAAACAGTTGGCGCAAGGAGAAGATGTAGTTCTGGAAATAGACTGGCAAGGAGCGCAGCAAGTGCGTGAACAACTGCCGCAGGCAGTAAGTATATTTATCCTGCCTCCAACACTGGAAGCCCTTGAAGAGCGACTGCGTAATCGCGGGCAGGACTCCGAAGAGATAATCCGCAGAAGAATGAAAGATGCCCGCGAAGAGATATCCCACTATTGCGAATATGACTACATCGTTATAAACGATAAATTTGAAGATGCACTCAAGCAACTACATGCCATTGTCGACTCGCAAAGACTTCTCCTGAGGAATCGTCACACGCCTGTAACCGAAAAGCTTACAGCAGGTGGTTTATTGCCTGATAAATAATGAAAACCTTTTTTTAATGATGTATATTGTCCCGGATATGCTCTTGTAAGCATATGAATATGAAACGCATATTAATTCTTCTGAGAAATCATCTATTTCCAAATGCGTATAATCCGAAAATCAATTTTTTGAGGTATATAATGAAGTTACAATCTTTGCTTATATTGGTCATATCCGTAATTGCAGGTTATTTTATTCTTCCTGCTGCCGTAGCCCCGGGAAAAGCTTCTCCAGCCGTAGTTTTTGCAATTGGTATTGCTATTGGCGGGCTGTTTCAGTTTTTCTTTTTTGCAATTGCAAAGGAATCCGGTTCCGGCAAATCATCCCAAACAGTTCAGAATTTTGACAATGATGGAGATACTGTCTCCATATATGTCGGCAGCCTTGATTTTGAACTTGAAGAAGATGATGTGCGCGAATTCTTCAATAATCATGTAGATGTAATCTCTTTGAGATTAATGCGTGATAAAGAAACAGGCAAATGTCGTGGTTTTGGTTTTGTTGAGTTATCACCAGAGGATGCAGAAAAAGCGATTAAAGAATTAAACGGAGCAGAACTTGCCGGAAGAAATATAAAAGTTAATGCTGCTAATGAGCGTAAAAGTCGTTACAATCGTCCTCGTCAATACAACGCTAGAAGATAGCCAAAATAATTCTAAAAAGGAATTGCTATGAAGGCCGCATCCTCTATTTACAAAATCGCGATAACAGCCATATTAACTTTGCCACTTCTGGTAAGCGCAGCAGGAATAGGTGTTATCTATAAGGATGCGGTTCTTAATGACCCACTATTGGGACAAGCCAGAAAAAAACTGGAGATCGGCAAGGTACAACAAGATTTGGCAAAGGCTCAGATTTACCCAAATGTCTCAGCCAATATTGCGGTTACGGAATCCGATCTCGACCAGGATCTAAAGATAAGCAACCCTTTCATGAACGATGGACGCAGTCATCAGCGTGCTGCTATGCTTTCCTTGTCTATGCCGCTTTACAACTTTGGGATTTTTTCAGCGTTGAAGCAAGCCAAGATCAATATTCATCAAAAAGAACTTGAAGTTGAAGCCGCTAAACAGGATTTGATTATCAGGGTTGTCAGTGCCTACTTTGAAACACTTGCTGCAAGAGATAATCTGGAATTTACTCTTCTTGAAAAAAAAGCAATTAAAAGACAGCTGGATCAAATTAAAAATCGTTTGGAGCTAGGGCAAGTTGCTGCAACCGGAGTATATGAAGCACAGGCCCGCTATGATCTAATGGCGGCCTCTGTAACTCAGGCAGAAGAAACACTGGCAAACCGCTTTGAAGCATTGCGTGAAATAACTGGAAAAAGATATAACAGCGTCGGTTTTCTTAAAGATAATTGCTCATTTACTGCAACCGATTTATTAACCATTAAGCAGTGGCAAAAACTATCAAACGAAAACAATCCAGATCTGGCAGCAGCAGATAAAGCTATAGAGCTGGCACAGGAAAACATACAATACTGTAAAACACAGGCTTACCCTTATCTTAGTCTGGATAGCAATGTGCAAAGAAGTAATGATAGTGGTTATATGGCGGGAACTACAACATCTGGTTCTCTCACCATATCGTTATCTATTCCAATATATTCCGGCGGCAAAGTATCCACATCTGTTCGTGAAGCATCAAAACAGTTTGAAATGGCCAAACTGATCAAAGAACAAGGAATACGCAAAGTGTATCGCCAAATAAATGCTTCTTATAATGGAGTTAATACCAGTATTAGTCGTATTACAGCTTTAAAACAGGCATTGGCATCTGCCAAATTAGCACATGAGGCAACCGCATCAGGATATGAATTCGGTACCAGAACAATAGTTGATGTGATTAATGCTCAGACAGAGCTGCATAGGGCACAACTTAATTTAAAACAGGCAAAATACAGTTATATTCTTAATAGAATGCTTTTAAAAAGAGCTGCCGGAACTATCACCCCCAAAGATATTAACAAACTTGAAGGGGTGATATCAGCTGAAGAGCAAATAAATTAATCCTGCTTATTTGAAGAGGGCTTTTTTCTTTTTTCTTTTTTCTTTTCTTTTTGAATCATGGCCAATGCTAAATATGCCTTGGAATTGCCTGATTCAGCTGCTTTTCTTATCCAGCCGATAGCTTCATCTGTATTAGGCTCTGCTCCTTCTCCATAATAAACCATATAACCAACAGCATATTGGGCATCGGCATTACCTTTTGATGCTGCCTTAATTAACAATCCAATAGCAAGAGAATAATCACCGGCAAGATATGCCGCTTTACCTTTATTGTAAGATTCAGCAGCAATTACATTGTGATCCTTCTTAACATTGGAACTACACGCACTAATAACCAACGCTAAAATCAGAATAATAATCTTTTTCATAATAAAAACCTGTATTAAATAAATAATGGAGTCATCTTAACAGTTGTAGTTCAATTTTTCTAAGAAACCATGCTTGTATTGCTGATTATTATAAATAACAATTTTTTTGTATATCATTATGATTGATAAAGATATTATATAAACTTTAGCGAAAATAACTCCAATACCATACTTTAAATGGCAAAAATTCAGACAGGATCTATTAAAAAAATCCGGCAGTCTCTAAAAGATGCTGCCGGACAAATTATAGTTATTAATTGTATTAGAATTTTTTCTTTCTTAGAGCTGCAATTCCAATTAACAGCGTAATTAGAAGTGACATTGATCCGGATGAGGATGTATCACTACCGCCATCCTCTATATCTTCGCTGATACCTTCCGGTTCTTCGCTGCCTTCCGGTTCTTCGCTGCCTTCCGGTTCTTCGCTGCCTTCCGGTTCTTCGCTGCCTTCCGGTTCTTCGCTGCCTTCCGGTTCTTCGCTGCCTTCCGGTTCCTCACTACCTTCCGGCTCTTCACTGCCTTCCGGTTCCTCACTACCTTCCGGTTCCTCACTACCTTCCGGTTCCTCACTACCTTCCGGTTCCTCACTGCCTTCCGGTTCTTCGCTGCCTTCCGGTTCCTCACTACCTTCCGGCTCTTCACTGCCTTCC
>QZLD01000214.1 GCA_004796385.1 Gammaproteobacteria bacterium
ATGCTTTGCTATCCGGTTTCTGGCTTGTTCTTGAATCTATATTTGCATGATCCTTCCTTGAACGTAGGCAAGCTATGTTCTTCGAAACGATCATGCAAATATAAATCCAATTACAGCAACATTTTAACCGGATATTTATGAAACATTCGGGCTAAGAAAATGAATTATCCCAAACAACATCTGCTGATTGAGGATAACTTATATAATATCCCTGAACATAATTAACACCCATTCCGGAAAGCATATCCAAAGACTCTTTAGTCTCAACATATTCTGCTATTGTATACTGACCAAATGCCTTTGCCACCTCTACCAAAGCCTTAACAAGCTGCTGATCTTCATGGTTATCTTCAATCTTCCTGATAAATGAACCATCAATTTTAATATAATCAATCGGTAACTGCTTAAGGTAGTACAGTGATGAGAATCCTACACCGAAATCATCAAGTGCAAACTGACAACCCAAATTTTTTATACCGTGCATTATTTCACTGGCTGCTCCTATATCAGCAACTGCCGCAGCTTCTGAAATTTCAAATATTAAAGAAGCGGGGTTTACATCAAACTGCATCATAGCCTTCTGAATATGCGACAACAACATCCTGTTATTCAAAGATAACCCTGAAAGATTAACCGACAATCTAACATTAACACCTCGAATCTCCAATGCTGCCTGCTGAGCAACAACCTTTTCAATAATTCTCTCATCAAGCTCCTGTATCAAACCGCTTCTTTCTGCTGCGGAAATAATCTTCTCAGCCGGATATGGGCTACCCTTTTCATCAAAAATTCTTAATAATGCTTCGTAAAACTCAACCTCCCCTGTAACAGAATTTACTACGGGCTGATAATAAACGGAGATCAAATCTTCATTTAATGCGAATTTCAATCTTTCATTCCAGTAACCTCGCTCATGAACACGGTTCTTATCATGCTCTTTCTCGTCAAAAAGATGCCAACAATTTCTACCAGACTCCTTAGCCTGATACATTGCAATATCTGCATTTGCAATTATCTCTTCGACACTCTTACCATGATCTGGAACAAGACTGATTCCAATACTTGCGGTTACACTTGCCTCCCTTTTATTATCATTATATTTAATGGAAGAAAGTTCTTCTACAAATCTGGCTGCAGTATGGGTTAATGTTTTTATCTCTACCTCCTGAACAATAACTCCAAATTCATCACCTCCAAGCCTTGCAACCACATCAGACTCACGAGCAGTTCTTTTTAGCAGCTCAGCAACCTGCTTTAACAAACCATCCCCGGTATGGTGTCCACATATATCATTAACTTCTTTAAAATGATCCAAATCGAAGTATAAAAGCGCACTTAATCGATGATATCTCTGATTGGTTTCAATAATACGTTCAAGGTCATCGGAAAAACGTCGCCTGTTATACAAGCCTGTAAGAGCATCGTGTGATGCCAACCACCCCAAGTTATCTTCAGCCTGCTTCCTTTCACTTATATCCAAACCGATAGTAAGAATCTTATGTTTTTGTGTGCCTTTATCTGAAAGGCTGGAGTGAAACCACGACATATGGATACTTTCGCCATCTTTAGTTATCAAATCAGATTCATGCTGATGCTCAGATCGTTTACCAATAACCAGATCTTCCAGTTGTCGACTAAGGTCAGGAATAACATCATTGTATGGTAGCAGTTCGGAAAATCTCATACCCTCAACTTCATCAGAAGTATAACCGGTTATCCACTCACCATGACGATTAATCATTAAGATGTTTCCATCAACATCCTGAGTCAAAATAAGAGCATGAGCAGTATTGAGAAGTCCTGTAACAAAGTCTCTTTCGCCTTCAAGCTCATCGCCTCTCTCCTGAAGTTGCTCCGCACGATTATGCAGCTGCATCTGCAAACCCTCAAGCTGATGAGAGAGCGCTAAAGCGGTATCATTTAAAATATCGCTCTCATCCTGATAGCGAACATCTCTATTTAATTTTGCCAACCCCAAACGAGCATTATCAAAAGAACTTTGAGCAAGAAGAGGCAAGTATTCCGATGTAGAACGCAAACGGGTCATAGGTCGCCACAGAATAAAAAGCACCAGAATTTCAGACAACAATAATCCAATCAAACTAAAAAAAGCACTTTCCCTTAAAGCTCCTTTCAATTTCCTGTAGTCATTCGTAACATCTGACAAGGTAATATAATAACCGCTGGTTTGCTTAGCAAGAGTAGATGAAAAAGGAAGAGGAATAAGCCGAAACTCGTAAAATAACTTTTCACCATTTTTATTCTTTCCTTCAACTATATTGCTGATATCCATGGTGATTTTATCTTTTCTCAAGGTCATCATATTATATTCACTGGCAACGTATCGTAGTATAGAAGTGTTTTCATCTGCGGAAAATCTACCACTACTGATCTCCTGGATATTAACATTCCACTCTCGAATATAACTATTCTGAGGCGATAAATTTTGCTGCTCCAACATAACCGCAACAGCAGCATCTGTACCTGTAATATTTTCAAAACTAATTATCACCCTACCCAACGGAGCACCAAAAACAATAACCCCCCCATTCCTCACCCCAATATCATCATTCACCAATACAGGTATGGCTTTATAGAGCTGACAGATTTCAGCGCAACTAATTATCTCCTTAGGTGACTCAGTAGCATTAACGCTATCAATAAGAGATGCAGGAACATCTACTGTTCCTACCCCATACATATATTTATTTTTATGATCGTAAACTGCGATTGTAGATATATCTGTAACAATAAATCTATCCCAAAATACATTAATTGCCTCTTTTACAGCATTCCTGTCACGGTTGGCAATCGCCTCCTCCATTCCTTCGACATAAACCAAAGTTCCTGCTAATTGCTGTATACGCAGAAAATCCTGTTCCGTCAGCCCTTTAAAAAGCCTTTCATGATTTTTGTATGCCTCATTGCGTCCTTTTTCAAATTCTTGTTTAAGGTAAAAATAATGAACATAAGCAAGAAGGAAAAAAACCACAGATAATACAAGACTGGTAGAAAGAAAAACCTTCCACTTAAGACTTATAAAAAATCTTCTGCCTTGCGTTATTGCTCTAATCACAATGATCTATTCCCTGAATTAAATACAACACTTAACAATCCACAAAAACTCACTCTAATAATTTTAATTAGAGCTCTGATTTTACAAATAATATCTGCAACCACAATTCTATCTACCATTCGTCCCCTCAACTATTTCAAGTATCTTATATCCTTCTATTTTTTCATCCTTAATCTTTTCCTTATCTCTATCTGGTAAATAACCTATAGATCCGGGGGTGTTTTTTATAAAATCAATCATCTCATTTTCATTGCTGACAACAATTGGAATCTGGCCTTTCCCTGAATATTTAACTAAATCCCAAGTTGACTGCAACTGATGAGGGAAAACCGATAAAATGTGCTTGCAAAACCCGGAGTGTAAATCAGAATTGCCATTAAAAGCGATTACAGTTATTTTTTCTCCTTCTGTCCATCTGGTAAGTTTTAATCCAAAAACCGCTCTCAACTCCATCTTTGTAATTTCATTACTTACAACACTATCATTAGCAATTATTTCAAACGCAACCGTATTAAAGGAAAAAACCAATAAAACCAACAACATCCCCCATTTTAATAAAAAAACACCCTTCATTATTTATTCTTCTCGCATCCAGAATACGTTATACAATCATTCTAAAAATATTAGCACAGATACAATCTATTTTTAATCGGTCAATTATTAAAAATCAGCTCTTCTTATACACAAACCAATAATTGTCGACAAAAACAAATTAAGGAAACTATGATTAATTCATTACTATTAATCTTAAACTTGTTCATGAATTTTCTTTTATTTTAAAATCGGCTTTTGTAAACCTTGTTAATCATCATTATAATTGCCGCCTCTCCACTGATTAAAAACAGATGAATCGTTAGAAACGCTCTTTAGTTTTCAGGCAAAGGAAATAATATAAGCTTATAAAATATTTTAAGCGTGCAATTTTTCAACCTTACAATAAGGTTATTTCAGCTTTATTAGCGAGTTAGATATCGTATTTTCAGCAGAATTTTACAATTATTTATTTGACATTAGTTTGTAATTTATTTATCTTTGTCTACGGTTTTGCAGTGCACCACATTTTCATGGATAGAGTAATTTGAATAGCGGATGTTTTGCATTTTTATGAAACATACTGCTACTTCGTTATTTATTTAATTCCATCCAATGTGAGTTATGGGCAATTTATGGGTATAGCCATCTGATGGTTTTGTGCCGCATAACATGGAACCTGCAAATATTTTGTTATTATCGAACGTAACCTTTGGAGGAACGTAACATGGACTTCACTAAACTTTTGGAAAAATTCAACATCGCTGATCACATTAACGTTAACGATTTCGGACTTGATAAAGTTGCTGATCTTGCTAAAGATTCTCTTGATTCAATCATGAAGATCAATGAAGCAGCGTCTGCTCGTGCTGAGCAGCTTTTCAAAATGAGCTCTGACATCATCAACGAAACTGTTGAAGGCACAATCAATCAGGTTAAGTCACTTGCTGACACTAAGAACCCTGAAGATTTCATCAACAGCCAAGTTACCTATGCAACTGAGCTTGGTAAAAAAGCTGTTGAAAATTCACAAAAATATGTTGATTTCATGGTTGAAGCTCAATCAGAAATCGGCGGACTTGTTCAGGATACTATCGCTAAGAAATAATTGCGTAATTAGTACTGAAACAAAAAGGGGCTCTTTATGAGCTCCTTTTTTGTGCAATCATCTTCTCAATATTTCCAATCTGCTTCTCAAGCCTTTTTTCAGATATCGGCATTGCTGTTTTTATTCCCTGTGCATACACCGAAACCTTAAACTCCTCAACCATCCATTTAAGAACTTCTATCTCATTTATGATCTGCACACCCATATTCTTTTTTTCTTTAAACTGCTGATGTTTTTGTATATACGGTTCAACAATTACCGTCCAGTTGGCATCTCGCTTCGGATCTATCTGTAGTTTTTCTGTTCTTATTACTGCCGCCTTAAAATATTGCGGTATTCGCCTAAACCACATATATGGGGTATCAGTAATAAATCCCGCATAGATTATCTGCAAAACCTGCTCCTGAATCTCTTTGAAGATTTTTATAAATGCAAGTGAACCGCCTTTCTGCTTAAGAATCTTTGCCAGAGCATGGTACTCCTCAAGAATACTCTTGAGTACTGAGGCAATTTCATTACATTTCGTAACCAGTTCCTGCTTATTATCGTTAAGAAGTGCTAAAAACTCTTTTCTGGTCGATGGTGGTTTTTTGCCATTTATAAATGTTTCCAGAAACAGGGCATTTACAAAATCATCTACCAACTCCTGCTTACTGCCAATTGGAGAGTACAGTAGTGCCATGGAGTCCAATTGAGGTATGTTGCGTTTAATATATTTGACCCGATCTTTTAGCTCCATCTGTATAAGTTGGCAGATACCATCGGTTGCAGCCCTTTCAGCCTGCTCATGGGTTTGATAAAGAACAACGCTGACGCTGCCATCCGGTTTTTTGGTATAGGCCGGATATGCCTTAAAAGTGACTCCGTCTTTGCTTACCTCTACACTTTTAGGAAACTCCTCACAGTCCCATGTTGTTATATTATTTCTCTCTATAGTACTTTCGCTCTCATCAAGCACATTCTGCATCTTACCGGAGAATTCCTGCTTAAGTTTAATAAGCGACCTCCCCTGCCCCACCTTCTGATTGTTTTCATTTACTATGCTGATTTTCATCCGCAAAAATTCCGGCAGGCTGTCCATTTGCCACTCTTCCATAGGTATATTTACAGC
>QZLD01000250.1 GCA_004796385.1 Gammaproteobacteria bacterium
GAACCGACACTCCCGAAGGAAACGGATTTTGAATCCGTCGCGTCTACCAATTCCGCCACCCCGGCAAAACGTTGCGATATATTATAGTTAAATTTCAACCACAGCAAGAAAAATCTACATTTTATTATTAATTAATTGATCTTAATACCGCTTACACATATCCAAAATCGACCTTCCTGCAAACAATAACAGTGATACATTTTATACATTAGCTTTTGCATTTAGACGATAATGGTTTTACATAAAAACCAAGCCTAACGAATACTCTTCGTTAGGCTCGGCGCCCCCATATTGCTGTTTTAAATAAAATAACACTTATGTGGAAACCACGGATTCAGGTATTATTTAAGAATAGACAAATTATTCCTCCGTCTTGATAAAACAATATCTTTTTTTTGACTTTCGCCATCATTTACAACAAATATAATTCCCCCACTATCATCTTTTAAAGCACTTATTGGATTTCCTCCAATTTTATCAGAAACAGTTCCTAAGGGGATTTCATTAATTTCCGGAACTAAGTGAGAATCAAAAATCAAAAACTTTATAAAAACATTTAATCTTCGGGTGAATTTTGATAAATAGTGCTTCTTTGCCTAATTACCTTGATACCCTTAGTTTCTCCGATAGACTCATTGGCAACTATTATTGAAGTCAAATCGCTATTATTTATAAAGGAAATATAATTACTTGCCTTCCAAAAGTAGTCTTTAGGATATTTTTGGCGCTCGATTTCTAAGTCTTTATTAAACACTACCAATTCCAAGTCTTCTACACTATCAGTTACAGAAGCATTCGAATAAAGCCCGACAATACTTCCATCACTTTTTGGATACGCCATAGCACTATCATATATAAAACCCTCAAATGTTCTGGAAATATGATTTTCACAATTATTATCTACAATAGACATTACGATACCACCTCCCATATATGTACTGCCAATTATTGCAAACCTTCCATCTACAGTCTCAATCATATCAATCATATTCCCAGCCCCAACCTGCTCTGATAAACCTATATCACTCCATGAATTAATCTCATTCATATCTTTATCAAAAATGTGCAAGTAAGCAGCATCCCCCTCTATTATTTCTGTACCAATTTTCCCCAAAACAACCAAGGTTTCATCTTTACTGGTTAGTATTTTTCTCGCTGAGTAACTACCTATATCACCAACATCTGGAATTGGAGTTATCTTTTCTAAATTTCCTTCTTTACTATTCACTGTATGAATTGTACGGCTATAATACTCAAGAGCCATTATATTTCCATCAATTTCAGTAATACTTAAATAGTTTGCCCTTTTGCCTTCCTCTCCATAAGTATTCTCCCAAACAAGCTCCCCTTCTTGACTTATTTTTGCGATTATTGCTTTTTTAGATATTTTATCTTCTCCTGATACAATAACAGCACCATCCTCAAGTTCGATTATATCCTTATACTTGCTTTCACCAGTGTGGCTAATAAGTATCTGCCAGACAATATTTCCTGCCTCATCAATTCTAAAAATCCAATCGTCTCCATCACTATCAACTGCACTCGAAACTTCTAACGATTTTGTTTTGGCTAGGATAATATTGCCTTCAATTTTTGATGTTATTACCTTTATTGCCTCATCATTATTAGAACCTCCATAGGATCTTGAAAAAACTCCAACTTTAATATTTTCTTCTGATGAAGTTTCTGATTCCTGCCCCAGAGAATTTATTCGTTTAATTTGCCATACATATGTGCCTGGTAATAATTCTGGAAAATTAACCATATTATCTATTGTTGATTTTTCAATAACCTCTTGAGATTTATTAGTTAGATCTTTAAGGTACACTGTATAAGTATTTCCTTCTCCTTGGTTCTCCCAGGAAAGATCCAGGTCATAACTATCTTCTCTCTTTATCACTTTAGGTGTATTTGTTTTTGGCAATTCAGGGGCTGTAATCTCAAATGACCTTATTGCGCTCCATGGGCCTTCAAGCGTATCTTTTGAAGCCTTGATTCTCCAGTAGAATGTTGCCGGATATAGATCAGTAAATGTTACAGATGTGTCACTCGTATGTTTTTCTATATAGCTACTGTAAAACGTGCTGGATGTGCTTATCTGTACTGCATAGTCTGTCGCCCCTGAGAGTTCCTGCCATACAAATTCTACGGCATTTATCTCGCTATAAACTGCTCCATCTTCCGGCAAAGCTTGAACTAATAGTTGACCAACTGAACTACTAACATCTACAGAGATTAGATTTGAGATAACCTCTCCTGCAATATCATTCTCTGCCTTAACCATAATTGAGTGTCGGTTATTGTCACCCCAGAAATATGGATTCCATGATATCTCCGACAGATCTTCTATGCCCTCTTTTACTGCAACGCCATCTATAAGAAGTGTTCCGTTATTCAAAGATAATGATTCTGGGAATAGAGTTCTTACAATTGTTTCATCATATATAGCTGCTTCATCTGCCGGTGCAGTTATTATCATTCCGACCAAAAATCCGCCAATATCGGGAACTTCAATCTCTGAGCCGGTAACTTCAACCGCTTTTTCTTTCAGATTGGTTTCAATCTCTTCTTTATCAATATATGCGATTGCCTGGTTTAGATTTTCGATATACTCCCCGTTATCAAGCTTGCCGTTATCTGCCAGATCTGAAGATATACTGTTCAACAACATTGACAGTTCTGCATCTACCGATGATGAGTTTTGCTCACTGGCAAGCATTGCATATTGATAAATTGCCGCAGAAAGTGCGAGAAGATAATCGTTGTTCTCCTTATCTGATCCATCTACGTTATATACACTTAATGAGGTAAATATTACTCCTGATGGTTTTGGGAATACCGAATCTAATCCATCCAGCAGTTCGTTCTGAGCTTGGGATATTGCTGTTTCAACCTCTACTCCCTCCCCCATTAATACCTGCACCCTGTTATGAATCAGGTGTGTAAGGATGTTTACAAAAGCGGACTGATCTTTTTCAGAAGCCAGATTGTATATTGCATTAAGAGTTAGCTCCCCAGTTGAGAGATTTCCTGTAATCTCATTTAGGTGATACCCCTTAACCTTGATTTCTACTGCGCCATCTTTTTCCGGTACAAAAGAAAAACTCCCCAAACTATCAGATGTTTCTGTTTGAATATTATCTGAGGTAACTGTTCCATCATTTTCAAGGTAGCTGATTGTAACTGATGAACCGATTACAAATGGTCCCTTTTGCGCTGAACCTTCAACCCCGGATCTTTCTGGTTCCGGCCCTCCGGTTCCTTCAATTCCACCACCACATCCCATAATTGACAATATCGCCAACAATAAAAAACTCATACTGATTTTTTTCATAATTCACCTCTGTATAGGTAGATAACTCTTAGTTTTCAAAATAATAAATTCCCAATCCGACATTTTTACCGTCGGCAACTTCATTTTTGTGATTTTTTTCTCTTTCATTAAGCCATTCATTTAGAAGATTGAGCAGATCCATCGATTTCCTGAGAGACAGTTCTCTGAATACATTGGCCACATCCTGCGGGACATCATCATATGTTACGCTCAGCTGTAATCTGCTATTGTCATCCTCGCATTCCAGGTTGTAATCTATGGTTAAAAGCAAATTACTAACAGCCCTGCTGGCAATAAGCAGTTTCTGCTCAATGTCCTTATAAGGAATGTATACCTTTGACAATAGATGCACAGCCTCATCATCAGTCACCTCAGCCAACCCCAACCTGACCATTTCATCCAGTATTGCCCCTGGCGGAGTATCGGCTCCGTATCTGTTTACCAAATCAGAGAAACTTGGTCTTTCCCCTTTTTTTGGTATTACCAGTGGCTCATTGTTATTACCCAGATAATCTGAATCAGTTACCCAACCATTTATTATTCTTGATGCAGAACCTTTTTCCTTTTTTTCTTTAAGAACCTCAAGTGGCTCGTTCTTAATCCTCAGAACTTCTTTTCTGTGTATTCCTGTAAGAACAGAAATTCTGGAATTTGTCTGCTTTTTCCCATCAAGAGCAAAATCATTTTCTGCAACATCGACATAAACATGCTTCAAAACGTTGGATAACTCTGAATAGGAGATATCATGCTTGATCATTATCCTCACAAGTGGCTTTAGCATTGCTACAGCAATTTTGTATATGGTATTTTTCATCTCTTTCCTTATCGCAGGGAAATCTTAATGGGGAAATTTCCCCATTTGCTGTAAAGAATAATAACAGATATTTTTTTGTGGTCAACTTATATCTATAAACTCAAACAAGATTCCAAGAATAATATATATAAGTTGGGGATGATAAAAATGCCTGGCCGCCTAATAAAACGGTACAGAGTGACAAATCTACATTTTATTAAAGAAATATATTTGAGGAGTTATCTGTGTTTGCAGCAAGGCTTCAATTCCATATTGATAGCCTTGCTGCTTATAAATTTAAAAATTAAACATTAAAACGAAAATGGATTA